>NZ_JBSZCG010000001.1:0-413 GCF_054166365.1 Corynebacterium sp. UMB8791
GATGTGTATAAGAGACAGGGCACCGCCCACGCCGTCGTCAAGCAAAAGCGCGCCCTCCTTGTACACGCGATGGAACTGCGTGCCGACGATATGGAAGCTCGTGCCCTTGTTGGGGCCGGCGGCAAGTACCCAGAAACGTACCGTCTCACCTGCGCGAATACGAATTGGGTGGGTGAGATACTGGTCGGGGTAGCCGTTGAACTTGTAGATATCGGGGTCCTCGGCCATGGTCTTGTCGGCGTCGGGGCCGTCCTCGCCCCAGTAGCTTTCCGACTGCACCAGAAGAACCTCGTGGTCAACATCAGTGAGATTCGGTGGGTCGATGATGACGGCACCGTGCATACCGGCAGCGATGTGCATGGACATGGGCATGGTTGCGCAGTGGTACATCCAGATGCCCGCGCGGTCAGCAC
>NZ_JBSZCG010000002.1:0-411 GCF_054166365.1 Corynebacterium sp. UMB8791
TTGTGAAGGTAAAAGACCCACCGTACCCATTTGCGAGAGTGGTATCGGAGTCCGAAAAGTCAACGAAGGTCCATTCACGAGTCGCGGTCTGAGCAGATGCAGTCTGTGCGATGGTCACACCGCTAAGCGCCATAGCGGTTGCCGCTGCGACGGTAATAAGAGAACGAGAGAAAGACATAAGACCATTATGGCGGATCAACGGCTCAGCTCAGCTCGCAGTTAGTTGGTCGATGAACTTTTCGCCTGCGCAACCAACCGCTGTGTGTAGCTTTTAAGCACCACCGATCTCTCCCCTCCTGTCGATCCGGCGGGAGGGGGATCTTTTGTACACCCCGCCCTAAAATCTCCTGTTCCTACCCATCCCAGGTAAACCTCCCGACACGGTTCTTACTGAGTCGCTCTTGTCAAAGT
>NZ_JBSZCG010000003.1:0-409 GCF_054166365.1 Corynebacterium sp. UMB8791
ATACTGACTTGGTTGCGGCCATCCGAACAATGGTTTCCAAGTTTGAACAGCAGACGTTTATTAAAATTGATGACCAAAAAGATTTCGTAAACCGGTTACTTGCTCATTTGCGTCCGGCAATCTTCCGCGTTCGCTATGGTTTGCATCTGCACGACATTGGGATTGGTCAAGTGATGGCGGCTGATCCTCGACATCAATTTTTGGTCGACACGATCAATGCCATTGTTGCACCACTCGAGAAGCTAACCGGTAAGCCGATTCCGGAAGATGAGCGAAACCTGATCGCCTTTTACTTTGATGGTGAGTTGGAAAAGTCAGCTGATTTGCATGCCAATAAAGAACGCGCTGCGGTTGTTTGTACGAATGGCCTGATTGTTTCAAAGCTGATGATTCAGAACCTGCGTCGGCT
>NZ_JBSZCG010000004.1:0-406 GCF_054166365.1 Corynebacterium sp. UMB8791
CGCCGCCTTCATCGAATATGCGATTGAAGCCGGTGTAGATTCGCTTTCCCGGATTGGTTGGGCTCTGCAGGATCACGCTGAATACGTGGGAAAAATCCGATCCCGGGAGAACTCCAATCGTTCCCAGAGGCGTGCGAAGCGGCGCTAAGCGCTGAATACGGCGGGGACCCGGTCGCGGATTGGCTCCGCGGTGATATAACTTCCCGCCGCCTGCGCGTGCTCATTGCTGGGCTTCCCGATGATTCGGCGCTTCATCGCGCCTATCGGGACGGCCATGATTGGTCATCGCTGCATGATCTTTTGTGGATCCTGGTGCAAGGGTTGCCGCGCTCAGAAATGCTTCTCGCTAGGCAACTATCTAAGGAGCAGGCCCGTGGTCTGCGCTTCCCGCGGGTTAAGCCCTACC
>NZ_JBSZCG010000005.1:0-406 GCF_054166365.1 Corynebacterium sp. UMB8791
ATGAGCCCTATTAACGCAACGATTGATATTTTAACTGCTCTGTGGGCATGGAACTACTTCCTTTTGCCTTTGATTGTTCTGACTGATCAATCAAACCAGACTATTCCTTTGGCACAGTATGTATTTAGCTCTCAGTTCGCCACAAACTATCCGATGGCATTCTCTAGCTACTTGATGGCAATGGCTCCAGTTTTGATTGTGTACATTATTGCGCAAAAGTGGGTTATTGGTGGTGTTATGCGCGGAGCGGTTAAGTAGAAACAGCCCAGTGGGGTGTTTCTTTAACCGAACAAATCTGTTTATTGCTACCGGATTTATCCGCTCGATACCTGTATCTCTAGAGGAAGCAGCCCGCATCGATGGTGCGAGCACTTGGCGCATTTTCTGGCAGATTATTTTCCCTCTG
>NZ_JBSZCG010000006.1:0-398 GCF_054166365.1 Corynebacterium sp. UMB8791
ATGTTGAACTTGATTCCCAGGTGGAAGCGCTTGTCGTCAACACCGGCTTCCTTGATGGTTTTGTTTACCTCTTCGAAACCACAGACAGCGTCAATCAACCCATTCGCCGCGGTGTTGTCCGAATACCTCATCACGTACTGCAACAGCCCGTCGAGCGTGTATTGGCCAGGGCCAATCACGCTTCCGCCAACACCATTGTCCCAATCGACCGTCACCGTCTTGTCTAGGTCATCGCCGAATTTCTTCAGCGCAGTAACCACTAACGGAGCCTTGATGGTCGATGCGGAGTACTCCTTCGTATCCTCGCCTACCGACGCCGTGAGCCCTTTGTATGGACCGTCAATGACACGCAAATAGACACCTAAATCAACCAGGACCGATCACCGCTGGGAATGGGG
>NZ_JBSZCG010000007.1:0-390 GCF_054166365.1 Corynebacterium sp. UMB8791
GTGAACGTGGAAGCCGTGCGTGAACTGGCAGCTTCTGGTGTGATGCTGACGTCGGACGAGAACGTAGTGCGCGTTGAGATGAACGTGCAGTACCGCGTCACCGATCCGGAAAAATATCTGTATAGCGTGACCAGCCCGGATGACAGCCTGCGTCAGGCTACCGACAGCGCCCTGCGTGGGGTTATCGGCAAATACACCATGGACCGTATTCTGACGGAAGGTCGTACCGTGATTCGTAGCGATACTCAGCGCGAACTGGAAGAGACGATTCGTCCGTATGACATGGTTATCACTCTGCTGGACGTCAACTTCCAGGCCGCTCGTCCGCCGGAATAAGTAAAAGCGGCGTTTTACGATGCGATTGCCGCGCGTGAAAACGAACAGCATTAC
>NZ_JBSZCG010000008.1:0-386 GCF_054166365.1 Corynebacterium sp. UMB8791
ATGATTTTCCAGTGCATTAAGGATATCGCTCTCTTCCGTCAACCGCTGCTGGGCGGCTTCCATCTGCTGCAGATCAAAGAACTGAATCTGATTTTTGCCTTTATGGCGAGCGGTAAATGCCGCAGAAATAGCGCGACTGTAAAGCTGTTCGGCGGTGAGATCGCCGTAGAACATCGCCACGCCAATGCTACAGTGCGGACGGAGTTGAATACGTTCAATCGGCAGGCGCTCGCTAATGATAGTGAGCACTTGCTGACCTAATGTGATAGCGTGCCACGGTTCCTGTACACACTGCCATCCGGTTGCTGGATACGCAGTAACACTTCCGCACTGACCAGTTTACCGCTGGTCATCTCGACCTGTGGCTGTAACCAAATCGCAAACTG
>NZ_JBSZCG010000009.1:0-383 GCF_054166365.1 Corynebacterium sp. UMB8791
ATGGATGGTGGTTTAGAGGTTGGGGTATGCGAGGGGGAGATTGACGCTATCACCCTGTCGTTGTCTGGGATGCCTACGGCTGGTTTTCCTGGCGCGACCACGATGCAGCCTCATTGGCCAAGCCTGTTTGAGGGTTACACCCGGGTGAACGTGTTCACAGACGGCGATGAGGCTGGTGACAAGTTCGCTAGCGCGCTGGCGAAGAAACTAAACAACGTTCGTGTTATCCGCTTCCCTGACGGGGAAGACGCGAACAGTATCTATCAGGAGCACGGCGCTGAGGCGCTTCAGGCTTATTGGGATTAGGAGCGAGTATGGAACTCATGTATTTGGAAGCAGAACCAGGAGAGTCTAGGCCACGCATCTACAACACTAACGCGCTG
>NZ_JBSZCG010000010.1:0-383 GCF_054166365.1 Corynebacterium sp. UMB8791
TAAGAGAGAGTTCTAGGAGGCTCATATGATTCATTACAATAGTATAGAGTTATCTGCAAAAACAGCGTATAAATTTTTATCAGGAAGTATTATTCCTCGGCCAATCGCTTGGGTTACAACACAAGATACAGCTACAGGTGTCGTCAACGCTGCTCCCTTTAGTTTCTTTAATGCGGCGGCAGCTGAAATTCCTTTAGCAACGTTATCCATTTTACGACCAGACAAAGCGCCTAAAGATACGGCACGAAACATCTTGGCTACTAAAGAACTTGTCATCCATTTCGTTAACGAAGACGTTCTTACTCAAATGAATCAGACTTCGGCACCTTTAGCAGCAGAGATCAGTGAAATTGACACATTCGGTATTGAAACCATTGCCAGCC
>NZ_JBSZCG010000011.1:0-62796 GCF_054166365.1 Corynebacterium sp. UMB8791
ATGCTGCTCGCGCTGGTTGCCGTGCTCGGAGGCCTCGGCGGTCAAAGCTCAGCGAGCGCCGCCGACGCTAACGGCCGCGTCAATATTGGGGACTGCTCGTTTCGTAAGGCGGACGGGGACGCCAAGAAGTGGGCGAACCAGATGTGTTGGATTGATGCGTCGGATATTGCGAAGCCGGGGACGCACAATGTGACGAAGCGTTTCGGGGATTACACGCTGACGTACACGGTGACGGTGGAGGCCTCGGATACGGGGACGGGGTCGAATAAGGGCAGCTTGTCGGCGGGGCAGCAGCCGCCGTGGAGCCGGGCTGCGTTCGGGAACCAGATTGCGGGGCAATCGTTCTTCGTTGCGGAGACGGGGGCTACCGCGAATGACATTTTCCAGACGGAGAAGAACCGCTTCGTGCGCCTTTCGTTCCGCAACGTGAAGTTCACGTACCGCGGGCAGCCGCTGCCGTCGTTTCGGATGATGGTTGCGGATGCCGAGTCGACGGGCAGTGTGCTCGGCGGCGAAATGATCAGCGTGGATGTCTCCGACTCGGGCGGCACGGGCACGGTCAATCCGCCGATTAGGCTGACGCCGAACGGCAGTCGTGAGGCGTGCCGGAAGACGTTCGGGGCGGGCGTCGAGAGGAATCAGTGGCAGTGGGCCGACATGGGCGGCAAGAAACGTGACTTCATCTGTGATAATGACTCCGGCGGTACCTACGGCACGTTCCTTGTTGGGTTGGATTCGCCGACGGCGTTTGAGATTGGCATCGCGTCGAACTCGGGCGGTACGGCACGCTTCCCGGACCCGCGCGGCAACCAGGCGTTCGCGATGGCGATCGCGCTTAACCGCATCTCCACTCAGGAAGGCAAGGAGCTGGGCACGGCGGACACGGCGGCGCAGCAGGCGTTCACCGGCCAGGCGGAGCAGCCGGTGACGAGGATTTTCACCCAGGATGGGCAACAGCGTAACTGGATTGAGCCAGTCGGTGGGTCGAGCACTACTCCGGTGCTGCGTCGTCTGAACGCGGACGGTGTGCCGGAGGATACTGTCGGGCTGCAGTCGACGATGGCTGGGAAGGATCTGGCCTTTCGTCGTTACTCCCCGGAGTGGACGTGTAGCGCGATTTCCGCTGACGGCGCCACGGACACCTTCGTGTACGAGCCAGGAGCCAACACTGACCAGGCCCCGGTGCGTTTGACGCACAACGGTGCGCCGCTGAGCCGCGCGGATGCGGAGCGCAGTGGCATTTGGTTCCGGGAAAACCGCGCGGAGGGCGTCTCCGAGGTGCAATTCGCGAACAAGGAAAACCGGGAAATCAACTGTAACGTGCACTGGAAGTCTCGCTTCGCCCCGGCATCGTTGGAGCTGAACAAGCGGGTCACCGGCACGGCGAGCAATTACGCGGAGCTTGCCGGCAAGAAGTTCACCATCGACTACGCGTGCACGGCCCCGGAGGGGTTCCAGGCCGCGTACCCGGATGTGAAGCTCAGCGGGTCCCGCGAGGTGCAGCCGGGTTCTCGCCAGCTTGTCGACGGCCTGCCAGCCGGCGCGACGTGCACCCTCAAGGAAACCGCGCCTGCGGCGGTGTCGGGCGCGGACCTGGATCTGCGGTGGAATGGCGCCACCCACGGCACCCCGAACCAGGGCAGCGCGCAGCATACGTTGACGCTGCAGCCGAATACCGCACCTGCGGCTGTTGAGGCGGAGAACCAGTACTCGGCGCGGACTGCGACGCTGCAGTTGCGTCATGTGGTGCAGGGCCCGGCGGCGACGCCCGTGCTGCAGAATCAGGAATTCACGTTTGAGCTCAGCTGCCCGGCCACCAATGCGCCTGCGCGGCAGATCACGGTCCGCGGGGGCGCCCCGGTGACCGTGGATGGTGTGCCACGCGGGCAGGATTGCGTGTTGCGCCCCGTCGAAGGGCTGACAGCGGAGCAGCAGAAGTACATCAGCCTGACCAGCAGGGACGCCACCGGTGCCGCCCAGCAGCAGGACGGGCTGGCGCTCCGCCTGCCTGCGACCGGGCCTGCGGCCGCCGAGCCGGTGGAAATCCGCAGCACCTACGACTACCGCACCGCCGATGTGCAGGTGCACCAGGTGCTTGCGGGCCCGGCGGGTGCGTTGCCGTCCGTGACGGGCCAGGGCTTCAGCGCGAACTATGCGTGCACGGCCCCGGACGCGACGAAGCGCACCGGCACTGTGACGCTGACTGATGGCCACGCCGTCATCCCGAAGATGCCGGTCGGATCTACGTGTACGTTGAGCTCGCAGGAGCCCACCGCGGCTCCCGGCGAGGGTCCGGTGCGCACGTTCGAGCTGCAGAGCACGACCGTCGCGCCGCAGACGTTGACGGTCGGCGATGGGCAGGCGGACGCATTCACCATCACCCGTACTTACGACTACAAGTACGGCACTGCACAGCTTTCCAAGGTCGTGACTGCCAACGGGGTGCGCAGCTTGCCCGCGAATTACACGTTCAACTTCGCGTGTGGTTCCCGCAACGTCGTGAGCAATGGCACGGTCGAGGCAATCAAGCTGGAGGGCACCGCGACGGTCGCTCCGGGTGCGCCCGTCACGCTGAAAGTGGGGGATCCGCGTGTCGACGACGGCCCCGGCGCCACCATGCGCGTGCCCTACGGCAACACCTGTACCTTCACCGAGGATCGCCCTCAGCTGCCCGGTGGTGTGAACTGGGACACTGACGTGGATAACGTGGCGCTGACCATCACCGGCCAGACCAATACGGCCACCGTGAACAACACGTTTACCCCTGCCGGCAACGGGCTGACCATCACGCAGCGCTACACCGGGGAGCAGGCACTGTACCCGAAGGTGGGCGTCGATTATCAGTTGAGCTGCGGTGCATTTCAAGAGACCTTCCAGCTTGCCGACGGCGCCCAGCGCACCTTCAGTGCCGCCGAAATCCCCGCAGGTACCCAGTGCACCCTTGCGCGGCGCAGCCCGGTGGACACGCAGCGTACCAACAGCAAGGGCGCGGACTACCCAATCACTCACACTACGGTGGGCCATTACGCGCCGGGTGGCGAGCAGTCCACGGAGCTGGCGCCGGGAGTTGCCTTTACGGTCGGGGAGCGCGCGACGCTGGCCATGGAGGACGAGTTCGCCTACCAGCGCGCCACCCTCACCGGGGTCAAGCGCGTGCGGTTCGACCCGGCGACCAAGGGCCTGATCGCGCCTGCGAAGCAGGAGGCGTGGCTTGGTCGGGAGTATCCGGCGTCGCTGCGCTGTGTGCTGCCGGATGGGACGCCGGGGGCGTCGCTGCAGGCGTCAGTGCGCAATGGCGTGGCCGTAACCCAGGGCGACCTGGTGGTGGGCAGTAGCTGCACCGTCGCGGAGAACCCGCTGACCCCGGAGCCAGGCATCCACATGGCGGCCACGACCGCCGTGGACGGCACACCGGGCAACACGTTTACAGTCTTGCGGGCTGGTAACTCGGTGGAGTTCATCAACACGTTCTCCCGCCGGGTCACCGACGCAACCGTGCGCACCGGCGTGGTGCTGCCGGGGACGGCGCGCCAGGACTATGAGGCCACGGGGAAGACGCTCGGCGCGGTGCTGCCCGCCCACCCGGTGACGATGGTGTGCCGCGACGGGGACGCCGAATTGCTCCGCCGCAGCGCCATCGTCGACGGCGAAGGCGCCGTCAGCGTGGCAGGCGTGCCGGTTGGCGCGGCCTGCACGGTCGAGCTCGGCGGGTATGCGCCGCTGGACCTCCAGGCGGACACCCCGGAGGATTCGCTGCGGGCAACAATGCTGCCGGACGCGGTGGACTGGACGGTGAGCCGCCCGGACTCGACACTGGCGACGGGCAAGCCACTCGAGCAGGGGAATGAGGCGGCGGTTGCTCCTGCGTTCGTGGTCGAAGAAGACGCTGCGGCCAACGTGGTGCGTGCTACGAGCCGCTACGTGTACCAGACCGCGCCGCTGAAGCTGCGCAAAGACATCGAAGGCAATTCCGCGGACATGCGACTGCTCGGCGAGGCGAACACGATGCGATTCGCGCTGCAGTGCCGGGCGCTCGGCACCGAGTTGACCAGTGTGGAAGGACTGCCGCTCCAGCTGCAGCCCGGTGACTTCACGGCGGTCGACGGCGGGCTGCGCTACATCTCCACAGGCGGCGCGGAGTCCGCGGTGCCGGTCGGTGCGCACTGTCGCCTGCGCGAAATCGCGGTAGACAACGTGCCCGCCCAGCTCACCGTGGTCGCGGCCCAACCCAGCGTGGAGGCCGACGTCACCACCCAGGGCGCAGAGCTGCACCTGGTGAACAAGATCAGCCGACGCACCACCAACCTGCAGGTAGCGATGCGCCAAACCGGGTACCTCCACGGCGCGGACCCCGCAGGCTACACGGGCACGCTCGTGTGCAAAGACGGCGACGCCACCCTGGCCATCCGTCCAGTCCAGTTCAGCGTGGCCGAAGTTCCCGAGCGCCCGCTGCCCGGCGCGGACGCCGTGCCGGTGACCGGCCTGCGCACCGTGGAGGTGCCGGCGGGGACCTCGTGCACGCTGACCATGGATGCCGCGGCGGCACTCAGCGCGCGTGGCGAGCTCGAAGTGTCCGCGGGTGATCGCCGCCCGTACCTCGGCTTCGCCGCCTGGCACAACGGCACCTACGACGGCCCGGATACCACCGTGGACGGCGTCGCCCCGCAGGACGTGGGGGCCAAGCAGTACGAATACGCAGTGGACGTCCCCGTCGACGCTCCGGATACCACCGCGGCTGACCCGGCGGTGGTCGTCGGTGTGCAGGCGCACCACCCGCGGGCAACCGTGGACGTGGCATTCACCAAGCAGGCTGCCGGCGCCCCCGACGCAGAAGGCACCTACACCTTCCGTGCCAATTGCGGCGACGGCACCCGCGATCCGTTTACCCTGCGCGCCGGGCAGACCCACGTGCTGCGGAACGTGCCCGTGGGCAGCGACTGCACCGTGGAGGAAGAGCAGACGGCTGGTACGTACACGTTCGCGCTGACCTCCCAGGGCGCCAAGCTGGGGGAGGGCTACCAGCCTGAAACCGGCACACCGACCGTGGCGTTTAAGGTGCTCGCCCCCGAGGCCACCGACACCGCCCGCGCGGGCGAGGCCTGGACGGCGACCGCACTGAACAAGTACGCCAGCGTGGCGCTGAACAAGCGCATTGCAGGCACCCCGCTGTCTGGCGTCACCAACGTGGTGGATACCGCCCTGTTGCCGGATCACGCCACCACCATGGACGTCACCTACGAGCTGACCAACACCGGCCAGTTCGACCTGAGCAACATGGTGCTGCGCGACCCAGCCTTGGCAGGCATGACCGTGCGCACGCCCGACGGCCCGCACACCATCGGCGAGCAGGGCACCATCCCCGCCGCCGCATGTTCTGCGGTGCGGGCGGCGCTGGCGCCGGGCCAGTCCGCAACCTGCACCGTCACGGTGGACATCCCCGCGGAGGGAACGTTCCGCCACCGCGGCACCGCGACGCTGCAGGCAGCCACGGGCACCCTCGGGGCGGTCAGCGCCGAATCCACGTACGGGGCGCTGCGGGTGCCGTCGACCATTGGCTGGTTGTTGCCCGATACCGGCAGCACTACACTCGTGTGGATTCTGCTCCTCGGCCTGCTGATCTTCGGCTTCAGCGCCCGACGCCTGCTCACACAGACTTCAACCTCAACAACTCCAACAACAGAAAGTTAGACACCATGAAACACATCATTTCCCGTTCCGCACTCGCAATTTCCACCGCGGCGGCCGTCGCGTTTGTCGGCCCGGTGGGCGCTTCCATCGTTGCGACGATGCCAGCCGCCGTCGCCCAGGCGCAGGTCGACGTCAACCACGCCACCAAGCTGACCATCAAGAAGTACAAGGGCGAGCCGATCGGCGAGAACGGCAAACTCGACGACCTGAAGACGATCAAGGACGTCACCTTCAAGGTGGAGCGTATCGCCACCGCGCCGCTGAACACCGCGAAGGGTTGGGAAGACGTCGCCGCAGAAGGCGAGAAGAAGGTTTCCGATGTGCAGGCGGACCCGAACTTCACAGCGAAGGAAGTCGCCACGAACGCTGACGGCGAGGCCGTGTTCACGGACCTCGGCGTGGGCCTCTTCCGCGTCACCGAGCTGCGCGCCGAGGGCGCGAAGCACTCCGTGGCAACCCCGTTTCTGCTCACCCTCCCAGCATTCGAGAACGGCGAGGCGAAGTACGAGCGCACCATCAGCCCGAAGAACCAGATCCTCGAGCCGAAGAAGTCGCTCATCAGCGAAAACACCACCCTTGGTGACAAGGCCCGCTACCGTATCGACGCCCCCATCCCAGCATTCGGCCCGAACCCGGAAGGCGATCAACTGAGGGTCGTCGATACGCTGGCGGCGAACCTCAAGTGGAGCCAGGCCGAGCACCCCGTGCTGGTGCAGGTGCTGAAGTCCGCCGACGACAAGGCTCCGGAGACGCTTGCCGTCGATACGCACTACACCGTGCCCGATGCGGGCGGCAACACCATCAACGTGACGTTCACCGAGGAAGGCCTGAAGAAGCTGCGCGACTTGCGCGCCGCGAACCCGGGCCTGACCGTGCGCACCGAGTTCGACGCGACGCTGGTCGACCTGCCCGAGAACGGCACGATCGACAACACCGCGCAGGTGTACTACTCCAACGACGACAAGCCGCACAACACCACCCCAACCGACGACCCGGACGGCGGCGCAACGACGCTGAACTTCGCCAATGTTGAGGTGACCAAGCTGCTGAACAAGCAGGCCAAGGACGGCGAAAAGAACGGCGCCGGCGCCCAGTTCCAGATCTTTACCTGCACCAAGCAGAACGACGGCTCCTGGAAGGTCGAACAAGGCACCGCCGCGCAGCGCGTCGTCATTGACGGCAAGCCCGGAACGACCCTGACCGCCGACAAGACCGTCGCTGACGGCAATGAGCACGCCGGTGCCGCCCAGGCGAAGGCCAAGGGCCTGAACCTGACCAAGAAGGACAACAAGTTCGCCGACTACTGCGCAGTAGAAACCAAGGGCGTGTCCGGCTACCTGAACAACCCGGAGCCACAGCCGCTGACCTACGATGAAGCCACGAAGACGCTCACCGGCAGCGTGAACAACGTCAAGGACAACCTGTTCGGCCGCCTGCCAGCAACCGGTGAGCGCACCATGCTCATCATCCTGGCGCTCGGCGTGGTCCTCTTCGGCGGCGGCGCTGTCTACCAGCTGCGCTCCCGCAAGGCATAGGTAGGGGAGCACACAGCGGTGAGAAACCCGGGGACTGCGATGGCGGTGGCGCTGGCCGTAACGGTCGGCGTTGCCGGCGTCGGCATGCCTGCGTTCGGGCCACCCGCCGCGGTGGCTGCGGCACCGAGCAGCGTCACGGTGGACCTGCGCGCCGCCGCGGGTGTCGACGGCCTGGACACCATCGGGGAGCGCACCGTCACCGCCTCACGCATCACCACCGTGGACATGAGTACCCAGGCCGGGCGCGAATCCCTGGCCACCCTCGACGTCCCGGCACTGCTACGTACGCAGCCCGACACGATCGTCGAAGTCGCCACCGCGCGCACCAGCGGCGGACGCGTCACCCTCGACGGCCTGCAACCCGGCGCGTACCTCTTCACGCTTGGCGACACTGAGGCGAAGACGGCGTCGCAAGTCTTCTTCGCACCCTTCGTCGTGCCCGTGACGGGCGGCTCCGCGCGCACCGTGGAACCGAAAGCCCAACAACTCAGCGTCGTGCTCGAGGCCAGCCGCAAGCGCGTCCACCCCGGCGAGGACGTCACCCTCACCGTGCGCGGAGTGGCGCCCAACCCGTCTCTCGACGGCACCATCGGCCACTACGAGCTCACCCTCACGCTCACCGGAAACCTGGAATTCGACGGCGAACCCACCGTGCGCATCAACGGGGCGGCACTCGGCCCGAGTGACGTCACCTTCCACCGCGAAGGCAACCGCCTGCGCGCAGCCTTGACCAAGTCCGGCCTGGAAAAACTCGCGCGCGCCCGCGCAACCGACGCCACCACCACCGTCACGCTCGAGCAGCGCGCCCGCGCCACCGCGCAAGGCACCGCAGGTGCCGACGCCACCCTCACCACCGACGGCATGGACCCCGAACGCAACCACGTCACCGTGCGAGCCACCCACGCGGACGTACTCATCGAGGCGCCTGCGCAGCAGGGCTCCTCCAAGGGGGATCGGCGCTGGCTGTGGGGCCTGCTCGGCCTGCTGCCGCTGATACCGCTGCTGCCAGGGCTGCCAGACACGGCTCCGTCGGACACTGCGCCGACGAGCCCGAGGCCTGCGGGCCCGCAGGGGACCGCGCCGGAAACACCGAAACCTACAACTGAAGCGCAGCCCTCGCAGGACGGACCGCGCGGCCGCGTCGATCAAGTCCTCGCCTACACAGGCGCTAACGTCATCTGGCTCGCGCTGCTCGCCCTCGCTTTGATCGTTTTGGGATGGTTGCTGGCGCGTCGAAAAGAAGACGAGCAACAACAGTGAGCAAACCCAACCGCAAACGCGCCGGGAACCTCATCTCGTTGATCGGGCTGATCCTCGGCGCGCTCCTGCTGCTGTACCCAATCGTGGCCACACTCGCCACCAACGAGCAGCTCCGCCGCCAAGCCGACGCCTACAGCGAACACACCACCAGCCTCAGCGCCGAAGAACGCGACGCCCAACTCGCGCGCGCCCGCGACTACAACCAACGCCTGCTGGCCACCGGTCCACACGCACGCCCACCCGCCACAAACGACCCCGACATGCCCGACTACATGGCACAACTCAACCTGCCAGGCTCCGGGGGCATCATGGCGCGCATCCGCATCCCCGACATCGGCGTCGACCTGCCCGTCTACCACACCACCGCACCCCACGTCCTCTACGACGGCGCAGGCCACATGTTCGGCTCCACCCTCCCCGTCGGCGGCGACGGCACCAACGCCGTCATCACCGCCCACACCGGCATGGTTAACGCCGCCATGTTCGACGCCCTCCCCACCCTCAAAGCAGGCCAAGACATCTACATAGACGTGATGGGGCAGCGACTGCGCTACCAGATGGTCAGCCGCGAAGTGGTGAAACCGGACCAATACCAGGCCGTAGGCTACCAACCAGGGGAGGATCGCCTCACCCTGATCACGTGTACCCCCTACGGGCTCAACACTGACAGGCTGCTCGTCCACGCCATTCGCGTACCTCTTGACCCTGACGCCCCCGAACCGCGCGTCACCGGCCTGGGCATCAGCTGGTGGATGATCCTCGTGGCCCTGATCGTGCTGGTGGTGTTGCTGCTGATTCTGTACCGGCGGTGGAAGCGTCGGCGGGACGCTGTCGAGGAGTAGCTGGGAGTTTGCTGGGCACCACGATCCGCGGCGACGGGCTGGTGAACTGGGGAAACGCTGCGCGGGTCTGCTGAAACCCGGGAATTTGGTGCGCGCCGCGCGAAGTGAGTCAAGCAAAAGCTACAAAATCGCCTGCGACAGCTTCCGCAGGTTCTTGAGTTGCTTGTGGTTGGCGGCGTCAAGGGCGCGTTCCTCGGCGGCGGCCACATCCTCCGCGAGTTTCGCCAGGGCCTTGCCGCCCTTCTTGGTGGCGGTCACGATTTGGCGGCGTCGGTCCTTCGGGTCGCGTTCGCGTTTGACCCACGCGTGCTTCTCCAGGCAGTCGATGAGGCGGACCATGTCGGAGGCGTCGATCGCGAGCAGCTCGGAGAGTTGCGATTGGGAGCGTGCTTGCTCGGAGACGCAGCTGAGCACCCAGAACTCTCGCATGGAGGAGTCGTGCTTCGCCAGGGTGCGCTCCACCTCGTCTTTGGTGTGCCTGCGCACGCGTTCGATCTGGAACGATGGCGAAGTAGTCAGCGCCTCTGGGAGTTCAATCGTGGCCATAAGTCCCAGAGTATCGGGCTGCTGGCCAGGAATGAAACCGTGCTACTCGGTGGGCAGCCCGTTGGCGATCCATTCCATGGTGCCGCCCTCGACGTTGATGGGTTCCCAGCCGTGTACCTGCTCGAGGTATTCGCATGCGCGGGAGGAGCGCCCGCCGGAGCGGCAGATGACGTAGATGTCCTGGTCGGGGTCGATCCGGTCGGTGAGGGTGGTCAGTTCGCTCAGTGGCAGGTTGGTGGCGCCTACGGCGTGGACTTCGGCGTACTCTTCGGGCTCGCGGACGTCGATAAGCTGGGCGTTTTCAGGGACTTTGTTGACGTTGATGGATTGCATGTGCGCGATTGTAGCGGAAGTGTCGGGTGTGTCGGCTACGATTTGCACTATGCGCACGCCTCCTCGAACTCGCCCCCCGCAGTGGGTGTTTTGGGTGCGCCGAATAGTGGCGTTGGTGCTGCTCATGGTGCTCGTCTCGCTGCCGGTACGGTGCGGCAAGGAGGAGCCTACGCCTGCGCCCGAGCCGCCCGCGCCGGCTCCTGCAACGCTCGGCCAGTCGCAGCCGTTGGAGATGTTTATCCCCTCGGTGGGGCTTCGCGCGCAGTTCGAGGACGGCCCGTGCCGCGTGCGCGCCGACGCGCTGGACCCCGCCACATTAGATAAGGCGTGCGTCTACACGGCGTCGGATAAGCCGTACTCGCTGCCGGGCCCGGGTGCTGAGGACCTGGTGGTCGTCGCGGGTCACACGGGTGCAGGGGTGCACGGGGTCTTTGACCAGCTTTTCGACGGCTCCTCCGACCACCACACCATCCATGTTGGGGACATGCTGTACCTGCGCACCGCCGATTCCGAGGCGGCCGGCGGGAAGTGGTTGTCCTACCGTGCGACTGACCTGCATGACCCGGT
Organism: Corynebacterium sp. UMB8791; assembly: GCF_054166365.1. Lineage (NCBI taxonomy): Bacteria > Bacillati > Actinomycetota > Actinomycetes > Mycobacteriales > Corynebacteriaceae > Corynebacterium > Corynebacterium sp. UMB8791. The sequence goes on from NZ_JBSZCG010000011.1 coordinate 10,772, forward strand.
GAAAGAGGTGATGGCGGGTGATGCCGATATTTGGGGTGATGGGCCACGCCCGGGGCGCCTGCTCACGATCTCCTGTATTCAGCCGCGCAATATTTTGGCGGACTCGGTTCGCAACGCGGTGATTGGGTGGCAATTCGCGTCTGTGCTGGATGCGCCGCCGACCGATACGGGCGCAAAGTAACTGAAGTTTTTTGTGTAAACACTTGTGACTGGGGTGAAGTGCGTCTACAGTGGGGCTAAACCATGAAGTAAGACTTGAGACTTCATGTTGAGCAAAGGAGCCCCTAATGAAGCGCAACACCGTACTGGCCGCCGTCATGACCGGCGCGCTCGCAACCGCCATCGTCCCCATGGCCCAGGCACAGGACGTCCCGCTGCCGGCCGTGACCCACGACATCAACGGTGCCGAGTACTTCCTCACCCAGGACGGCACCCACTACGTGCCGGACCGCAACCTGGTCAACATCGCCTTTGACCAGCTCTCGGCGGCTGACCGTGAGCGCGCAGTGGACGTGGCCAAGGCGGCCGTCGCCGGGCTTATCGACGCCCCCGCTGCCGAAACCGCAGCCCCTGCAGCTCCCGCAACCGAAGTGACGACCCCTGTCGAGCAGCCAGATCCGACCGGCGACCACCAGGACGTCCCATTCACCGCCGAAGATGTTGACCCGAACAACCCGGCACCGGCTGCAGCTGGCCTGATCGCGCTTCCGGCAGTGCTCGCGATTGGTGGTCTGACGTACTACCTCAACGCTGACGGCAAGACCTACGTCACCGACCTGGCCCGCATCAACGAGCCTCCAACCGACGCCGAGGTGAAGGACTCCAACGCGCTGCTGGCAGAAAACGCTGCTGAGGTGGCGCGCCAGGGCCTGGCAACCTCCAAGGCCGCAGGTCAGGCGCCGGTTGAGGCGCAGCAGCAGGCCGCCCCAGCGCAGGCTCCGGTGGCAGAGCAGCGCGGTATCGCGGCTGAGACCGGATCCAACACCCTGGTGCGGGCGCTGTTTGCGTTGGTGGTGGCGTCGATAATTGGTGCAGCCGTCTTTGCATACGGGCGCCGATACCTCATATAGTAAACCTTTGTGAAAACTCGAAATGTCCTTGCTGCAGTCTGTACTTTCTCCCTGGTATTAGGGGGTACGGCGCCCGCGTACGCGCACGTTGATGTTCAGCCGAATGGCAGTGAATGCAAAGCGTTGAAGTCGCAGTTCAAGCGGGGACAGCAACTGGACATTTCGCGGTTTACGTTCGCGGGTGACCACAACACGGGCATCCGCAACAACACCCTCTACCTTTACGACACCACCGGCCACCGCGCCGACATCCAACGCGCCGCCGACCTGTGGGTCAAGGCCGTGCGCGACCGAGGTGGGTACCTGGATATCAAGTTCATCGATCACAAGACGCCCGAGGCCGTCAGCGTGCTCGTTGATCCAAGCCTGCCGGTGCTCGGCCGCGTGACCGGTGGTGGGCCGTCGCTCACCGTGCGGATTAGCCCGCAAATGTTCGCGTCCACAGTTGGCGCGACCAGCCGAATCATGACCATCGCGCACGAAATGGGCCACGCGATGGCACTCGCGCACAGCTGCGACGACCTGCTCATGGTCTCTGGTCGCTCGCGTAAGCCGGGACTTACCCCGCAGCCTCTCGACGCCGAAATCCTCATCCTGCGCAACAACCTGCGCCAGAAGCCGACTCCTACACCGGAGCCTTCGCCTGAGCCTTCGCCTTTGCCACCGGTGGTGACGCCGACGACTTCCGAGCGTCCGAAGCCAAAGCCGACGACATCGTCTTCTTCGTCTTCGTCGTCGAGCCAGCCGTCCCTCCCGGACCTGCCACCGTTGCCGATGCCGACGATCCCGAGCGCCCTACCGCTGCCAACGACCTCGACGAGCTCGACGACTTCTGAAGCGCCCTCCGTCACTGTGACGATCGCTCCGGAGACCACGCCGTCTACCTCGACGACTGCTACCTCTAAGCCTTCTACCTCTAAGCCGTCCTCGACGTCTTCGCAGGTACCGAGCACCGACTACATCGTTGCGCCGGAATACGTCGCCCCGCCAAAGCCTTCCACGGTCGAAGAGGGCGAACGCATCGTCGCCGACGCAGAAGCCACGTTGAAGAAGGCCGAGCAGGCTGAGAAGAACGCTCGGAGTACGAAGGACCGCATCTTGACGCGCCTGCACGTGGAGAATGCGGAGCGTGCCCTCGCGGAAGCCAAGGCAAACCTTGGGAAGCTGCGCGAGCAGCTCGCCAGCGAGACCTCAACGACCACGTCCACAACGCCTACCACGTCGACCACGTCCGCGCCGCGGACAACCGCGACTACGTCGGTTGCGCCAACTCCGACCACGTCGATTACGTCCGTTACGCCAACTCCGACCACGTCGACTACGTCGGTTACGCCAACTCCGACCACGTCGACCACGTCCGCGCCGCGGACAACCACTTCGGCGGCCCCGAGCGTGTCGGCAACGCCAACTACGTCTACGACTTCCGCTACGCGGACAACGCCGACGGTGGGGCCGTCGACAAGCGGGGAGACCTCCACGTCATCGCCTCGTTGCTGCCCGAACTGCGGAGCCACAACACCGCAGTACGAAGCCCCGAGCTACGCGCCCGCAGTGAAACCAAAGAGCGTTGAGGAAGCCCGCGCGGCGCTGGCGACCGCCAAGCAAGAACACAAAATCGCCGAAGCGCTCATGAAGGTTGTGCGCCGCACCGGTTACGCACCAGAAATCAACAAGGCGCAAGCCGAGCTTGACCGCACGTTCTTCCGCGTCGTCGAGGCGCAGGAAAACCTGGACGAGCTGCTGGCAAAGGAGCCGACGCCAACAACCACGGACGTCACTTCTTCTGCTGCGCCATCGTCGGTGACTACTTCGGTCACACCGTCTCCGACCACGTCAGAGGTTTCGACGACCACATCCTCGTCCGCGACCTCGTCCACGTCTTCGTCCGCGTCCTCGGAAGCACCGAAAGCGTCCGCGCCGCGGACAACCGAAACGACTACGGCGGAGCCTTCCACGGAGCCTTCGACTTCCGAGGCGCCGAAGGTGTCCGCGCCGCGGACAACCGAAACGACTACGGCGGAGCCTTCCACGGAGCCTTCGACCTCGGAGGCGCCGAAAGTGTCCGCCCCGCGGACAACCCAAACCATCGAACCTTCGACCTCGGAGACGTCGAAAGTGTCCGCTCCGCGGACAACTACGCCAACGACTACGCTGGTTGAGCCCGCACCAGAGTCTTCAACAACGCTGACTACGACGGCATCCTCTTCGACGACCGAGTCGACTACCACGTCCGAGTCGACTACCACGTCCGAGTCCGCCGCGCGGACAACTGAGGAAGCCCCAGAGCCGGAGGTGGGGACGTCGACAAGTGAGCCGGCACCCGAGCCGAGCGTTCCGGCGCCTGCGACCTGCGCGAAGGATGGTTCTTCAAGTGGATCCTCCGAGAATTGCGAAGGCAGCTCGAAGGGCGGCATCATCGCGGCGATCCTGGTGCCGCTGCTTGCGCTGCTGGGCGCGGCGGCGTTCTGGGCGAAAGATCACCTCAAGTTCTAGACGCTCGTGGTGTGCAGATTGGGCAGCCAGTGACAAAGGACGCAACCCTGCAAAAGCGCATCCTTATTTCCGCTGGTAGGAAAAGGGCTAGATGTATTGGGTTGCGTGTTTTGTCACTCAGGCCGACTCGGGCCTGCTGAGCCGACGCCAAAACCAGGAATTTGGTAGAGGCCCAAGCAAAAAGCCGCCCGGGAACACCCAGGCGGCTTCAAAGGCAGCAGACTACTTCTTGTAGTTGTCGATGGAGGCCTGCAGGATCTTCTCGGCCTCTGCCTTGTTGCCCCAGCCGGAGCCGGAAACTTCCTTGTTCGGCTCGAGGTCCTTGTAGTGGACGAAGAAGTGCTCGATTTCGTCCTTGAGGAACTGGGAGACATCGTCGATGTCCTGGTAGTGGTCGTAGCGGACGTCGTCGATGACGCAGAGGAGTTTGTCGTCGCCGCCGGCTTCGTCGGTCATCTTGAAGACGCCGATTGGGCGTGCCTTAACGATGACACCTGGGAAGACGGACTCGGGGAGGATGACGAGGGCGTCCATTGGGTCGCCGTCGTCGGCGAGGGTTTCGTCGATGAAGCCGTAGTCGAGTGGGTAGGCCATCGGGGTGAACAAGTGGCGGTCGAGGTAGACCTTGCCTGTTTCGTGGTCGAGTTCGTACTTGTTGCGGGAACCCTTGGGGATTTCGATGGTGACTTCGACAGCCATGTGCGCTCCTTTTGTAGTCGCGTTGATAATACCGGTACTTATCATACGGGGCTGCGTCGGCGTGTGGGTTTGGGCTACGCTTATGCGCCGTGAAGCTTTGGACTTGGATTGTTGGCGGGGTTGCGTTGGTCGCGGTGGGTGGCGCGGCTGGCTTCGGTGTGGCGGCGCAGCAGGAGTTGGGGCGCATCGAGCACGCCCCGGCGTATCAGTTGCCGCAGGCGGAGCCGGTGTTGGTGCCGGCGGTGCCACGCCCGGTGGATGTCGAGGCGCTGCAGGCGCGCCTGGCGGAGCTTGCGGAGGACCCAGCGTTGGGCACGTTCCATGCGCGTGTGTCAGACGGTTCGACGGGTGAGGTGTTGTTTGATCGGTTGGCGGGGGAGGCGTTGCGCCCGGCGTCGACGACGAAGATTCTGACGGCTGCGGCGGCGGTGTTGGAGTTGGGGGCGGATGACAGGATCGAGACGCAGGTGGTGCGCGGGGAGCAGCCGGGCTCGGTTGTGATCAAAGCGAATGGTGACGTGTGGTTGGACGCGGAGGCCATCGACCAGCTCGCCGAGCAGCTCAAAAACCAGCAGGTTACCGCCGTCTTCATCGACACGACGGCGTGGGAGGGCCAGCCGACCATGATGCCGGGCTGGGACCCCGTGGACATCGATGGCGGCTTCGTCGCGCCGCTGGAACCGGCGATGCTCTCGGGCGGTCGCCTCAACGGGGAGACGGAGGGGGACGTGCCGCGCTCGCATACTCCGGCGTTGGATGTGGCGCAGGCGTTGGCGGATCGCGTGGGTGCGCAGACGGTCGGTCTCGGCCCGGCGCCCGCGGAGACAGATACGCTGGCAAGCGTGGTGTCGCCGGACCTGGTGCAGCGCCTGCACATGATGATGAAGGAGTCCGACAACGTCTACGCGGAGGCCATCGGCAGGGAGGTGGCGGCCCACGTAGGTATCGACGCCCCCTCCGCCACCCTGCACGTCCTGGCTGAGCACGGCTTCGACACGGGCGGCATCACCTTGGTGGACAGCTCGGGGCTGTCGGTGGACAACCGGATCACCCCGCGCATGTTGGACAGCATCCTGAGTGACGCTACTCAGCACGAGCAGCTGCGCCCGATGCTGGACGCGCTGCCGGTCGCGGCCGGCGACGGCACCTTGGCCACCCGCTATGGGGACCTGGCCGGGCGCGGTTGGGTCCGCGCGAAGACGGGCACCTTAGACGAGACGTCCGGGCTGGCCGGCACGGTGACCGCGGAAAGCGGCAACGTGTACACCTTCGCGTTGCTCTCGAATGATTCGGACATTCTGGAGGCGCGCCGGGCGATGGACACGTTTGCCTCGGCGCTGCGGGAGTTCTAGCGATGGAGCCGTTCTGGCCCCGGCGCAGCCCCCACTTTTTGGCGTGCCGCCGTGCGGTGCGCGGGTGGACGGAGCCTGCGGTGATTGGGCTGTCGGGTGGGGCGGACTCGTTGGCGCTGGTAGCGGCGGCCGCGGCGGAACGTTTGGACGTGACGGCGCTGGTGGTGGACCACGGGCTGCAGGAGGGCTCGGCGGAGGTGGCCTGGCGTGCGGCGGAGCAGGCGCGCGCGTTTGGGGTGCCCGCGGAAATCGTGACCATCCAAATCACACCAACGGGTAAGGGCACGGAGGCCGACGCCCGCCAGGCGCGCTACGCGGCCCTGTTCGAGCACGCCGGCCCCGACCGGGACGTGTGGACGGCCCACACCGCGGACGACCAAGCCGAAACGTTGCTGCTCGGGGCGCTGCGCGGCAACCCGGCAGGGATGTCGCCGCGCGCGGGCAGGTTGGTGCGCCCGTTGCTGGGTGTCCGCCGCGCGGACACCGCGGGCGCCTGCGCCGAACTGGGCGTCGCACCCTGGCAGGACCCGATGAACAAGGACGAGCGGTACCGGCGTGTGGCACTGCGCACCCGGGTGATTCCGCTGCTGGAGGAGATCGTCGGCGGGGAAGTCGTCCCGGCGTTGGCGGGCACGGCGGACCGGATCGCGCAAGCCGCGGCGCAGCTCCAGCGCATCACCCCGGCCGCGAACGAAGACACGCTGGACTGCGCGGAGCTCGCAACACTGCCGCCGGTGGTGAGGAGGGCGGTGTTGGCGGAGTGGGTCGTCGAGAAGCGGGGGGAGGTCAAAGGTGCCCACCTTGCGGCGATTGAAGCCCTGGTGACGAACTGGCGGGGGCAAGGTGCGGTGCAGCTCGGCGGGGGAGTGCGGGTGGAGCGGCGCGGCACAACGCTTCTGTTCGCGTAAATGGTTGTCCAAGGTGACGTGAAAGTGGCAAGATGATGAACTGATGCCAACCGAGAAGGGCTTGAGAAAGGGCACCCGATGACCGAGCTGTATGACAAGAAGGATTTCAACGTTGCGCCACACCGCTACGGAGACGACGTAGAGGCGGTGTTGATCCCCGAGGAAGACCTGCAGCGGCGCATCCAAGAGCTGGCTGACATGGTCTCCGAGAAGTACCGCGACTCCGAGCAGGACCTGGTGCTCGTGTGCGTGCTCAAGGGCGCTGTGTTCTTCTTGACGGACTTTGCACGCAAGCTCTCCATCCCGTGCGAGATGGAGTTCATGGCGGTGTCCTCCTACGGCAGCTCCACCACCTCTTCGGGCGTGGTGCGCATTCTGAAGGACCTGGACAAGGAGATCGAAGGCCGCGACGTGCTCGTGGTCGAGGACATCATTGATTCCGGCCTGACCCTGTCGTGGCTGCTGAAGAACCTGTCGGGACGTAACCCGAAGAGCCTCGAGGTGATCACGCTGCTGCGTAAGCCTGAGGTGCAGAAGGCCAAGATTGATCTTCTCGACGTCGGCTTCGACATCCCCAACGAGTTCGTCATCGGCTACGGCCTGGACTACGCCGAGCGCTACCGCGACCTGCCGTACGTGGGCACGTTGCACCCTCGCGTCTACTCCGACGCGCCTGAGGACATCTAATACACACAGAAGAGCTGTATGACCAAGAATAAAAACGTGTTGCGGTGGGGCCTGATCGGCGCCACCGTGCTTATTGTTTTGTACCTGCTCACCCTCATCGGGGACGACACCCGCGGCTACCAGCGCGTGGACACGTCGATCGCGATGGAGCAGCTGCAGAACAAGAACGCCAAGGAAGTCCAGATCGACGACCGCGAGCAGCGCGTCCGCATTGACCTGCGGGAGCCGATCAAGGTTGAAGAGCGCGAGGGCGTCGAGCAGATCAGCGCCCAGTACCCGGCCCGAACTACGCCGGAGATCTTCGGCGCGGTGAAGGAAGCCGCCCCGGACAAGTACAAGACGAACGTGACGCAGGAGTCCTTCCTGATGTCGATGCTCGGCTTCATGCTGCCGATGGTGCTGATCTTCGGCCTGCTGTTCTTCTTCATGTACCGCATGCAGGCCGGGGGCGGCATGTTCGGGATTGGGTCGTCGAAGGCGAAGCAGCTGTCGAAGGACAATCCGACGAACACGTTCGCGGACGTCGCGGGTGCGGACGAGGCTGTCGATGAGCTGCAGGAGGTCGTGGACTTCCTCATCGACCCGAAGATTTACGAGTCGCTCGGCGCGAAGATCCCGCGTGGCGTGCTGCTGTACGGCCCGCCCGGCACGGGTAAGACGCTGCTTGCCCGCGCCGTCGCTGGCGAGGCCGGGGTGCCGTTCTACACCATCTCTGGCTCCGACTTCGTGGAGATGTTCGTCGGCGTGGGCGCCTCGCGCGTGCGCGACCTGTTCAAGCAGGCACGGGAGAACTCGCCCTGCATCATCTTTATCGACGAGATTGACGCCGTCGGCCGCCAGCGTGGCTCCGGCATGGGCGGCGGCCACGACGAACGCGAGCAAACCCTCAACCAGCTGCTCGTGGAGATGGACGGCTTCGGCGACCGCGAAGGCGTGATCCTGATCGCGGCGACGAACCGCCCGGACATCCTGGACCCGGCGCTGCTGCGCCCGGGCCGCTTCGATCGTCAGATCCCGGTGACCAACCCGGACATCGCGGGCCGCGCCCAGATCCTGAAGGTGCACGCGAAGGGCAAGCCGTTGTCCAAGGATGTGGACCTGGATGCGCTGGCGAAGCGCACCGCCGGCATGAGCGGTGCGGACCTGGCCAACGTGCTCAACGAGGCCGCGCTGCTCACCGCCCGTATCGGCGGCAACGTGATCACCCCGGACGCGCTGGAGGAGGCCACGGACCGCGTGATCGGCGGGCCGCGCCGCTCCTCCAAGGTGATCTCGGAGAAGGAGAAGAAGGTCACCGCCTACCACGAGGGTGGGCACACGCTTTCGGCGTGGGCGCTGAAAGACATCGAGCGCGTCTACAAGGTCACCATCCTCGCCCGCGGCCGCACCGGCGGTTTCGCCATGACGGCCGACGAGGACGACAAGGGCATGTACAACCGCGACGAGCTCTTTGCCCAGCTTGTCTTCGCCATGGGCGGGCGCTCCGCGGAGGAGCTCGTCTTCGGCGAGCCGACCACGGGTGCGTCCAACGATATCGAGCAGGCCACCAAGATCGCGCGCGCGATGGTCACCGAGTACGGCATGACCTCGGCGCTCGGCACCGTGAAGTACGGCCAGGCGCAGGGCGACGCCTTCTCCGGCATGGGAGCCGGCGCCAAGATGGAGTCCTCGCCGGAGGTTGCGGCCACGATCGATAAGGAGGTACACACGCTTATCGACGCCGCCCACGCCACCGCCTACGGCATCCTGGAGCAGTACCGCGACCAGCTGGACACCATGGTGTCCAAGCTGCTGGAGAAGGAAACGCTGCGCCGCCAAGACCTCGAAGCGCTCCTCGAGGGCGTGGAGCCGCACCGGCCGGAGCTACCCGCCTACGACATCCGCTTCGGCCGCCAGATCGGCCGCGAGCCCGTCAAGACCCCGGTCGAGCTTGCCGAGGAGCGTGGTGAGGAGCCGCCGAAGCGCTTCTCCATCCTTGAGGCGTCGCGTGAGACGCGGGAGCGGCGTCGAAAAGAACGGGAGAAGGAGCACGGCGCTCCGCTGCCACCGCCGCCTGCGGGAGGCGCCCCGACCTACGGCGGGCCGAAGCCGCCGAGCGACTGGACGTACCCGGGCGCGCCGAAGCGTGAGCCCGCGCCAGAGCCAAAGACTTCGCCTGAGCCGGATACGCACCCGGGCATGGACAACTACCGCCCGGACGAGGAAATCGGGTTCCGCCTGCCGGAGCACGAGCGGCCCGACCGGCCCGACCGCCCCTCCGAGGAAGAAACCAAACAGCTGCCACGACACAGGAGCAACGAGGATGACCAGTAAGTTCGACCGCGCCCGCGCCGAAGCCGCGGTGCGCGAACTCCTCATCGCCGTCGGCGAGGACCCGGACCGTGAGGGGCTGAAGGAAACCCCGGCGCGGGTTGCGAAGGCGTACGAGGAAGTGTTCGCGGGGCTGCACCAGGACCCGACCGCTGTGCTGGAGAAGACGTTCGCGGAGGACTACCGGGAGCTCGTGCTGGTGCGCGACATCCCGGTGTACTCCACGTGTGAGCACCACCTGGTGCCATTTTTTGGCAAGGCGCACGTCGGCTACATCCCGGGCAAGGAAGGCAAGGTCACGGGCCTGTCGAAGCTCGCCCGCCTGGCCGATATGTACGCGAAGCGGCCACAGGTGCAGGAGCGGTTGACGGCGCAGATTGCGGACGCGATCGTCGATAAGCTGGGGGCTTCCGCCGTGATTGTGGTGCTGGAATGTGAGCACCTGTGTATGGCGATGCGGGGCATCCGCAAGCCTGGTGCCGTGACGACGACCTCCGCGGTGCGCGGCGGCTTCCAGAAGAACGCCGCCTCCCGGGCCGAGGTCTTGAGCCTGATAAGGAGCTAGCAATGGTCAGTGTGCAGGATCTCACCGCGCCGGGGCGCACGACGGTGATGGGCATCGTCAACGTCACGGAAGATTCGTTTTCGGACGGCGGGAAGTGGCTCGCAGTTGACGACGCCCTCTCGCACGCCCACGAGCTGGTCCGCCTGGGCGCGGACATCATCGACGTGGGTGCGGAGTCGACCAGGCCGGGCGCGACGCGTGTGCCCGCCGAGGTCGAGGCGGCGCGCGTTGTCCCGGTGATCCGGGCCCTTCACGAGGACGGCATCCGGACCTCCGTGGACACGATGCGCGCCGCCACCGCTGAGGCCGCCGCCGAGGCGGGCGTGGACCTTATCAACGACGTCTCTGGTGGGCTCGCGGACCCGGACATGTACGCCACGATGGCGCGCACGGACCTGCCGGTGTGTCTCATGCACTGGCGCGCCCAGCAGTTCGTGAACGCCTCCGGCGCCGCCGACCACGGCGGGGACGTGGTGGCCGACGTGCTCGGCCTCTTCGACGAGCTGGTTGCCAACGCCACGGCCGCCGGGGTGCGCCCCGAGCAGATCACGCTGGACCCGGGCCTCGGCTTTGCCAAGACTCCGCAGGAGAACTGGCAGCTGCTCCAGGCGCTGCCCGCGCTCATGGACTGTGGCTACCCGCTGCTAGTGGGCGCCAGCCGCAAGCGCTTCCTCACCGGAGTGCGCGCCGCCCGCGGACTCGAGCACGGCCCGGTCGATGCGGACCCAGCCACCGCCGCCGTCACCGCCCTGTGCGCTCAGGCCGGCGCCTGGTGCGTGCGCGTGCACGAGGTGGCCGTCTCCCGCGACGCCGTGGACGTGGCCGCCGCGTGGAAGGCGGGCAACCTTGGCTGACCGCATTGAACTCAAGGGCCTGTCCGTCTACGCACACCACGGGGTGTTGCCGCACGAGCGCGAGCACGGGCAGCGCTTCCTGCTAGACATCACCTGCTGGCTCGACTTCGCAGGCGCCGCCGCTACCGATGACCTGACCCAGACGATGAACTACGCGGAGCTAGCCCAGCTGGCCAGCGACATCGCCTCGGGCACGCCGCGCCAACTCATCGAGACGGTCGCGACCGAGATCGCCGAGGCCGCCATGGAGCGCTTCGACATCCTGCACGCGGTGGAGGTCACGCTGCACAAGCCGCACGCGCCGATCCCGCTTCCCTTCGAGGACGTCGCCGTGGTGGCACGCCGTTCCCGTAAACGGATGGGGGCCCGCTGATGCGCGCGGTGATTTCGGCAGGCTCCAACATGGAGGACTCGCGCGCCCACCTGCAGTCGGTCGCCGACGAGTTCGCCGCCGAGCTCCTCGACGCAAGTTCGATTTACGCCACCGCGCCCTGGGGCGGGGTGGAGCAGCCAGACTTTCTCAACCAGAGCTTTCTTATCGAAACCGACAGCGACGACCCCTACAACCTCCTCGCCCGCTGCCAGCGCCTGGAGCAGCAGGCGAACCGCGTGCGCGACGTGCGCTGGGGCCCGCGCACGCTGGACGTGGACATCATCGACTTCGAGGGCTACCGCAGCGATGACCCTGAGCTGACGCTGCCACACCCTCGCGCGCACCTGCGCGAGTTCGTGCTGGTTCCTTGGCTGGAGATTGACCCGCACGCCAAGCTGCTCGATCGCCCGGTCAGCGAGATTCTCGCGGAGCTGGAGCCGCAGGGGGTTCGCAAGCTGTGAAACGCACGCCGCTGTCCGGAGTGATCGCCGTGTTCGGGTTTTGTACCGCCGCGGCGTTCATTGTGGTGCGCCGCCTGTTCGGCCTGCTTGAGTCGCTGAACATGGTGGTGCCGCTGAGCCTCTGGATCGTCGCCGCGGTGTGTTTCTACGTTGCGTTCATGGTGCACAAGCGCCGTGATGAGGGCAAGGTTGGCCTGGATCGCAGCCAGCTCAACCCGATGATGGCGGCGAACTTCATGCTGTTTGGCAAGGCCTGCACCTGGGCAGGCGCGGTCAGCGGCGGGCTGTATGCGGGGTGCCTGCTCTTCGTGCTGCCCCGGATGCACGTGCTGATGGCCGCGGCGCAGGACGTGCCGCCCTTGGTCTCCGGGGCGTTGGGCGGCGTCACGCTGGCGGTGGCCGGTGTCGTGCTGGAACGGGTGTGTGAGGTGTCGCCACCCTCAAGTGGAGAACAGGTTAGCTAAGGTAGTGGGCATGAAAAATACTTGGGTGATTGTTCCATTTGTGGCTGCGCTTGCAGGCACAGTGGTGATGTTGTTTACCAACTCCGCGAACATACTCAAGCTTTCGCTGATCCTGGCGCTGTGGGCCGCCGTCGCGGGCCTCATCGTGATCTACCGCCTGCGCCGCGACAACGAGGAGGCCGTGCGCCTGCAGGAGGAGCGGGAGAAGACGTTCGCCGCAGAGCTGGAGGCCGCGCGCGCTGGCGCACCCTCGGGTGTCGACGCCCCCTCCGAGGAATTGCTGCGCGACATCCAGGAGGAGCTGCGCTCCCTGCGCTCCACGATCGAGGAGATGAGCGGGCACGTCTTCGAGTACGAGCCCGCCGCCGTGCACGCCGCGGCGCGCCGCATCCAGGAGATTGAGTCCTTCACCCAGCCCACCTACGAACCGTCCGAAGACCGCCCGGCCGGGGCGCCGTCCTCCGACGCGATCGCCGGGCGCATTGGCAGCCAGCCGAGTCGGGAGACGCAGAACCCGCTCACGGCGCTGATTAGCGAGCACCAGGCGAAGCAAGAAGCGCAGGAAGCGCAAGAAGCGCAGAAGCCGGCGCCTGAACCGACACCAATTCCGGAGCCGGAGCCTGTACCCGAGCCAGTGTCTGAGCCGGAGCCCGAACCGGAACCAGAGCCTGAGCCTGAGCACGGCCGCCACGAGCAGCCAGTCACTGAGGTCATCGAGGCCGTGCCGGAACCAGCCCCGCGTGTTGGGGGACGCCGCCGCCGTGACGCGGCTGGCGAGAACGCTGTTTCCGTCGCCGAGCTGCTAGCGCGCCGCAACAAATGAGCCCAACGCTGACTATCGCCGCCTGGCGCGGCCCCAGTGCGCTGAGTGATCAGCTCGCGCGCGCCGGGCACCGCGTGACGTACCCGCGCGTGGCCGCGGACATCGCCGCCGCCGACCTGGTGCTCCTCGAGGGCTCCGCTGACTTCATCGAACGTGCCGCCGCCGAGTGCGCGCCGTTCGTGCGCCCGAGGCAGATGTTCTGGCACACCAACCTGGACCACGGCGCCCAGCTCCTCGACGAGGTGGAGGTCGCAGGGGCCGTCGTCATGTGCGCGCACAACATCGTGGACAACGTGTGGGTCACCTCCGCAGCCGACGAGCTGGGGGAGACCGTGATCGCGCTGCTGCTCGGGGAGCTCGGGCAGGTCACGATGCCGATCACGGATGCGGATCGCCCACTGGTGGCCACCGCCCAGCACCTTCGCGCCCTGCAGCGCGTCGTCCGGGAGGACGCACTCGCGCTGTTGCGGCAGGCCAACCCCAACTTCGAGGCGGTCGCGGACGCCTTCGACGGCGCCGAGCTGCCGCCGCTGCGCCCGCTCGACCGAGAGCCGGTTGGGGGAGAAGGGGTGCGTCGACTAGTAGAAGTATTGGAGCGCCGCGCGGCGCAGCAACGAGAGGAAGACCTGTGACTTTTGAACCGGGCAACGCGGTTGTCGTGCGTGATGAGCAGCTGCTGGCCACCTACGGGCGCGCATTCCGCAAGATTGGCAAGACGATTGCGGTCGTACCGCTGGGCGCCGACGTCCACGCCGGGCACATCGAGCTGATCCGGGCGGCGAAGTCGCTGCTCGGCGCGTACGTGTTTGTCATCTACTCCGGCGAGGAGGTGCCCGAGACCTTCCGCAACGAGGGCGTGGACGTGGTCTTCCACGGCGAGCTGCGCACCGCCGTGAGCGTGCGCACCGGGATGGAGCACCTCGACGACGCCGACGCCGTGTCCCGCGACGTCGCCCGCATCCTGGCGGTACTCAACGCCACGCACGCCACCGACCTGGTGATGGGGGAGAAGGACTTCGAGCTGCTCGTGGCCACCCAGCTGGCCGTGTCTGGGCTGCGCATGGAGGTGAAGCTGCACAGCGTGCCCACCGTGCGCATGCCTGACGGGCTGGCGCTTTCGCTGCGCAACGAGCGCGTCGCTGAAGACGCCCACGACCAGGCGCTTGCGCTGTCCGCCGCCCTGACCGCGGGGGCGCACGCCGCCGAACACGGCGCCGAGACCGTCCTGGACACCGTGCGCGGCGTGCTCGAAGCCGCAGGGGTCACGCCTGCCTACCTCGCCGTGCGCGACCTGGCTATGCGCGAGGCCCCTGCCCAGGGCGACGCCCGGCTGCTCGCCGCGATCGACCTGCCCGCCACCGACGGCGGCACGGTGCGCCTCCACGACAACGTTGGTCTGCCGCTCGGCATCGGCTTCAAACACATCGAGGACTAGGGCGGAAAGACGAGGGCCATAGCGAGAAACGGCGAGTTATTCGCTACACTCTTTGGCATGCCTATAGACCTGATTGCTGGAATCCTGAACGAGCGCTTCGGCATGGACTTCACCCCCGAGCAAGTCCAAGCCACAGGGCGCACCGAAGACTCACAGCTCTTCGTCGCCAGCAATGATGCAGGCCAGGCCGTCGAAGTCGAGCTTTTCGACGCCGCCCAGCCCGAGAACCAACGCCGCGACATCGCAGGCCTGAACCGGGCGCTTGCCGCCTCGAACCACCCGGGCGCGTTCCAGCCGCGCAGCGCCGGCTACACCGACGACGGCCACCTCTACGTACTGCGCGAAGCCCCGACCGGCGCTTCGCTCGCCCGCCTGATCGCCGACAAGCACGCCGACGGCGGCGTATTCACCCCCGCCGAGGCCCGCGAGCTGCTCATCGGCGTGGCCGAAGCCATCGATGACTATGACGCCCAGGGCCTCGGCGCGTTCGTGGCCCGCTCCGTGGACGCGTCCCGGATGCTGGTGCAGCCAGCCTGGTCCAGCGTCCCGGTCAAGCTCACCCTGGTCGGCCCGACGGCCACCGCGCCCGAGCACGCCGAGGAGCAACACGCGGCGAACGTCGCAAGCTTTATCGACCTTTTTAACTCCATGACCGGCCTCGACGTTGACGAGGACGCCGCCAACGCCGCCACCGGCTGCGTCGGCTACCTCAACGCCGTCGCCGGTGAACCTCTCGATGAGCCGGAGGTGTCCCCGGTCGCGCCGGGCGCCACCGACGGCTACCGCCAGCCACCGCAGCCCTACCCGTATGGGCCGACCGGCGAGTACGTGCGCCCAGAAGACGAGAAGAAGTTCAAGCTCTGGCCGTGGATCGCGGCCATCGTGGCGCTGCTGCTCATCGCCGCAGGCGGCATCTGGTACTGGATGCAGCACCGCGGTGAGGAGTGGGTCGGCGTCGAGGCCGAAATCGCCGAGACTTACCCTGGCATCGTGTCCGACAAGGCCGGGCAGAAGGGTTGGCACGGCCTGATCTGTGACTCCGCCACGCCGGACGAGGGCCAGGAGGGCAAGATCCGCTGCGCGAACGAGACGTTGGGGGTCTCCGTCGCAAAGTATGTGTCCTCTGATGCGCTCGATCGCGTCCTGCCGGACCCGAAGGAGGCCGTCGTGCTTGGCTCCGGCGAGTGCCTCATCTACGACTACCAGCTTCCCGACGCCACGCCGCCGGCCTTCGTGCTGACCCCGCGCACTGAGCGCGAGTACATGGTGGTCATCAACGGCGATGATGCCGAGGCACAGCGCCTCGACCTGCCACTGTGTGCCCCAGCGACCGACGAGGAGTAGCCTAAGCCGGGCTATGAAATCAACGAACCCAGTACTGCTTATTGGAGTGCTGGTGGTCTCCGCGATGATGATGATCTTCAACGAGACCACCGTCGCTGTTGCCCTGCCCGCAATCATGGCGGACTTCGGCGTACCCGCCGACACAGCCCAGTGGCTGATGACCGGCTTCCTGCTCACCATGTCCGTGGCGATCCCGGCCTCGGGCTTCGTCATCCAACGCCTCAGCACTCGCGCCGTCTACTTCGCCTCGATGGCGCTGTTCATCGTCGGCTGCGTCATGGCGGCCACCGCGCCCTCGTTCGGGGTGTTGCTCGTCGCGCGCGTGGTGCAGGCGCTTGGCACGGCGGCGATGTTGCCGCTGCTCATGACGGTCACCGTGACGGTGGTCGCCCCGCAGCGCCGCGGCACGGTGATGGGACTCAACGCGGTGGTGATGTCGGTGGCGCCCGCCCTTGGCCCCACGCTCGCCGGCTTCGTGCTCGGCGCGTTTACCTGGCACCACATCTTCTGGGTGATGGTGCCCATCCCAGCCGTGGCGGTGCTGCTCGCGGTGTTCGCCCTCCCGAACGTCGGCGAGCGCCACGACGCTCCACTCGACATCCTGTCGGTGCTCCTTTCAGCACTCGCGTTCGGCGGCCTCGTCTACGGCTTATCGACGATCACCTCCCTGCTCACCGGCGATTCCTGGACCCCTCTTGTTGCCCTGGCGGTCGGCGCGGTGTTCCTGGTGCTGTTCGTGCGCAGGCAGCTGCGACTGGCGCCAACCGGGCGCGCGCTGCTTGACCTGAGCGTGTTCGCCCACCGCAACTTCGCCTTCTCCGTTGTCGGCGTGTTCATCGCCTTCGGCATCCTGCTGGGCACCGTGAACATCCTGCCTGTTTACATGCAGGTCGGCCTTGGTATCTCCACCGTTGCCACCGGCCTGATTCTCCTGCCCGGCGGTATCGCGCAGGGCGTCGCGTCCCCAATTGCGGGGCGCTGCTACGACGCCTACGGCCCACGCCCCCTGGCCATCCCGGGTGCGGTGCTGATGTTGGCCTCCCAGTGGATCCTTGTGGCCATCCTCGCCGATGACACCCCACAGTGGCAGCTCGTTGCCGTGCTGATCCTGGTCAACGTGGCGATGTCCATGATCATGACCCCGCTCATGACCGTGTCACTGTCCTCGCTGCCCTCGCAGCTCTACGCCCACGGCTCCGCGGCGCTCAACACGTTGCAGCAGCTCGGCGGGGCGGCGGGCACCGCGGTGTTCATCGCAACGATGACCATGGGCACCCAGGCCACCGGCAGCGCCTCCGACGGGACGGCGCGCGCCTTCATCGTTGGTGGCGTCGGCATGCTGCTCGTCGTTGTAGCCGTGTGCTTCGTGGGAGGCAAGCCGAATACACGACTAATTGACCACGGCTGACCCGGACCGACTAGGCTAGGTCAGCGTGAAGAATCAAACAACGCAGGACCTCTCCGAACAGCAACAGTTCCGTCGTGCGAAGCGCGAAAAGCTTCTGAGCGAAGGCCGCGACGCCTACCCAGTCGTCGTCGACCGCACGACCTCCTTGCGCGAGCTGCGCCAGAAGTACCGTGCCGTGCCCGAGGGCGAAGGCGACGGCAAGTTCAACCTCGCGCCGGGCGAAGAGACCCAGGACGTCGTCGCCGTCGCGGGCCGCATTATGTTCCAGCGCAACACCGGCAAGCTCTGCTTCGCCACCCTCCAGGAGGGCGACGGCACCCAGCTGCAGGTCATGCTTTCCCTCGCAGAGGTAGGGGAGGAGGCGCTCGCGTCCTGGAAGGCCGACACCGACCTCGGCGACATCGTCTCCGTGCGTGGCCGCGTCATCGCTTCCCGCCGCGGCGAGCTCTCCGTCCAGGCGCAGTCCTGGCACATGGCGTCCAAGGCGCTACGCCCACTTCCGGTCGCGTTCGCTGACATGAACGAGGAGCAGCGCGTCCGCCACCGCTACACCGACCTCATTATGCGCGAGGACGCCCGCAAGAACGCCATGACCCGCATCAAGGTCATCGCAGCTGTGCGTAAGTTCCTCACCGGCCACGACTTCGTCGAGGTCGAGACACCGATGCTGCAGACCCTGCACGGCGGCGCCGCAGCCCGCCCGTTCATTACCCGCTCCAACGCGCTCGACATGGATCTCTACCTGCGCATTGCACCGGAGCTCTACCTCAAGCGCTGCGTTGTCGGCGGCATCGAGCGCGTCTTCGAGCTCAACCGCAACTTCCGCAACGAGGGCGTCGACTCTTCCCACTCGCCCGAGTTCACCATGCTCGAGACTTACCAAGCGTGGGGCACCTACAAGGACGGCGCGAAGACCATGCAGGAACTCGTGCAGTTCTGCGCGAAGGAAGTCTTCGGCTCCACCACCGTCACCCTTCCAGACGGCACCGAGTACGACCTCGGCGGCGAGTGGAAGGTCATGGAGATGTACCCTTCCCTCAACGAGGCGCTGCAGCGCAAGTTCCCGGGCCAGCCTGAGGTCACCATCGAGTCCTCCGTGGAGGAACTGAAGGGCATCGCCGACGTCATCGGTCTGAAGGTGCCGAAGGATGAGGGCTGGCTGCACGGCAAACTCGTCGAGGAGATCTGGGAGCACCTCTGCTCCGACCAGCTCTACGAACCAACCTTCGTGATCAACTTCCCAGTCGAGACGTCCCCACTGACCCGCGACCATCGCGAGCTGCCCGGCGTCACCGAGAAGTTCGACCTCTACGTCCGCGGCTTCGAGCTGGCCACCGGCTACTCCGAACTCGTCGACCCAGTCATCCAGCGCGAACGCTTCGAAGACCAAGCCCGCCTCGCCGCCCACGGCGACGACGAAGCCATGGTCCTCGACGAGGACTTCCTCGCCGCGATGGAACAGGGCATGCCACCAACCGCCGGCTGCGGCATGGGCATCGACCGCCTGCTGATGGCGCTGACCGGTCTCGGCATCCGCGAGACCGTCCTCTTCCCGCTGGTAAAGCCGGAGGCGTAGGACTGGTTCGCTTTGGTTGGGCCCGGCTGGCCACGCTTTCAGGAAAGTTCCCGCGATTTTAGGAATGGCGGGAACTTTCTTCGTCGACAGGCGTCGTGACCTGCAGGAACTCCAGTGCCGGTCGACCAGAACCGGCCTCGAACGCAAAATGGTTCCCGAGCGTAGGAACTTTTTCATTTCCAGGCCCGCCCCATCGGTTAGACTTGCATGAAAAACTGGATGTTGGCTGAAAAAGGGGACGTCGAAGTGGTTCGTGGGCGAGTAGCGCTTGTAGCAGTGGGCGCGCTGAGCATGGTGGCACTGGCTGGTTGTGGTGGGGAACCGGAGGTGGCCGAGCCGGACATTGTAGGGGCCACGAAAACTATCGTGACAACAACGGCATCGGAGGAGGCGTCGGCTGAAAAGGAGTCGGTGCCGGACTGCTCGCAAGGGGCGCTTGACGCCAGCCCGAAGCTGAGCGGACTGGAATTTGTTGATGGCTGCGAGGGCAACTTCGCTGTCGTGGCGCAGCCGAATTCGGACATGTTGCGCCTGGCCCAGTGGAACGGGAAGCACTGGGAGTTTGTGGAACCCGACGGGACGTGGGAAGGCCTGGGGATGGCGAAGGAGTGCTACAACCCGGGCCGTCTCGAGTCGATGGGTGTGCCGGAGTCGTTGAGGAAGGGGGAGCGGACCTGTGGCGTGTATGGGCCTGGGGAGGCTCCTGCCGGAAAGCAAACGACGTCGGCGACTCCAACCGACGTACTAGATGCCGTAGCGCAGCAGGGGGACGGGCTGCTCGGCAACCCTGCCAAGCCGGCGTGCGACGGCCGCAATATCCTGATCATCGACTCCATCATCGACAACGGTGATTTCTACGGCTCGACCATGTACCGGATCTTCGACGTGATCAACGCGCCCGACCCGACGGGGAAGAAACGCCAGTGGACGAACCCGGGCCACTGCCCGTCGCTGCGCGCCCAGGTCGACGGGCAGGACATTTACCCCGTATTCCTGGACTTCGGCTCGGATGTTGCCGGTGTGTGCGATGCAGCGGCGAAGTACGGGGGCAACCCGCGCATCCTGAGCAACCGGGCGGAGTATCTCAGTCCGTGCTAGGCGGTGTCGGTGGTGGCGTCGATAATCCAGGCGCCAGGTTGCTTGGCTGAGAGCGGCACCACCGCGAATTCGGTCGAGTCCTGAGGGGTGCTGAGTTCGCCGCACATCTCCAAGCTTGTCGACGCCCCTTCGCTCAAACGAATGTGGTCATAGAAGTAGAGTTCCACGCGGTAGCCGCTTGGGAAGAGCGCGACCAAGCTGGGTAGATCGAAGCGGCTGTACCACGAGCCACGTGCGTAGCCGAGGGTGAATGTGCCGGTTGCGCAGACTTTCTGCTGGTCGCCGTCTCCGGTGATGGTGGCGCCGGAGATCTGGAACGTGTTGCCGTCGTAGTGTGCGTCGCGGAGTGCAACTGAATTCTCGCGCGGGATGCTCGATTGCTTCGCGTCCTTATAGAGTGCGCTTGTTGCTTCACCGGTAGGCGCAGAAACGTCAAGGTATTGCGGGCGTGAGAAGTCGAACAGGCCGTGGTCGATGCGGGTGAAATCGTAGAAGGTCTGTAGGTTGGCGAGTTGGCGTGCCAATGGGTACGCAAGCTGACATGGCCCATCGACGGTGATCCAGATTGGGCGCAGTATCGGCTCACGGCCAGCCAGCTGGCAGCGCATTCCCCGGCCTTCGCCGTCCAGTTCCTTTAGGGTTTGAGGGATAAACGCCTCTGGGTCTGTTGTTTCTTTCCAGCCAACGAGCTCAGGATCGCCGATTGTCTGTGCATCGCCCTCGGGGGCGTACTGGGTGCGGACATCGATGTTGACGTTGTGGCCGTCGCTCGACGTCACGGTTCCAGAGCACATTCCGGCCTTTTGAACCACTCTCTGTACACCTGCAGAAGCGTAGAAATCCGAGCCGAAATCGCACTCGGTGATCTCCCCGCCTTCCATGAAACCGCGCAGCTGGGTTTCGTCCCATCCTGTCGCGGAGGTTGCTGCGGGGCGTACTGCCTGAAAGACCCAAAGCCCCGCGAGCACCACGACAATGGTGGCGACGACCGCGCCCACCACAATGAGCGGAGTCCGGAGAGACGTGGATGCAGTGTGCGGTTGTGCTGCGGGTTGCTGGACAGGTACGCCCCAGTCATACGGTTGTGAATTCATGGCTCGCATTCAGTTTGCTAACAGTTGTGTTGCAGAATGCTAGCATAAAGACCCGACACTTTAGCCGCTACTGAGATACACGAAGGGCCCCTGCACATGGCGCATTATGACCTCTACCAATCTATTGGACTCGACCGCAGCCACGACTGTGCTGCCATAGCGCAGGAGATTGATGGCCGACTTGCCTCTGGCATCACCACCAACCCGGGTGGGGTGGAGGAGCTGCACATCGCACGGGCCATTTTGGGTGACCCGCAGCGCCGCGGGATCTACGACCAGAAGATGGCCGACCCGACCGCGCCTGACATCAATATTGCAGCACTGCGCGATTTGGCGAACCTCCAATTCGGCGGCGCCCCACAACCGGGACAGGCCGCCGCGCCGCAGCAACCGCACATGAACCTAGCGATGCCCTCCATGGGGAAGGGCAAGGAAGCGTTCGCGCAGTACTCGAAGCAGGCCCAGGAGCGCCTGACCCCTGCCGTGGAGACCGCGAAGTCCGAGATCGCGCGTTCATCCAAGGGCGTCATTGCCGCAACTGCCGCCATCACAGCGCTGGTGATGCTGTTGATCGGTGCCGCTATTGTGTTCGCGAACACGGATCGCGACGCCGCGAAGGCAAAGGATCTTGTGAACGAATTCCTTGACTTGCGCACCAACGATGAGGCGGAACGTTGGTTGATTGAGAACGCCCTAGCGAAGGAGCGGCAGGCAATCATGCAGGATCTGGAGATCAATGAGGGGTTCAGCGGTGTTGATACCTACTTCAAAGTCACGGATCCGAAAGCTGGTGACGCCGTAAATATGGGAGAGTTCTTATCTTTCGTTCCGGAAACTGAAATAGACGAGTTCGAAGAGGAATTGGAAATCAACAATGCCGATGACCTCTACGTTGTTCTCGTTAAAACCAAAGACAGCGAAACAGCTGCAGGGTCTGTCTGGGTACTGTTTGAAGATGGGAAGCCAAAGCTTGCTGGGGCAATTGATGATTTAAACTCCTAATTCACGCTCCAACACGAAGGAACTCCCAATGAACGAATCTGCACTGGCCCGCGCGCTTGAGACCGAGTACGCGCTGAACAATCTGGAAGAAATCGGACACACGGACAGCTCCACGCTTTTCCGCGCCTCAAACATGTGGGGTACCACAACCGTTGAGGTTGAGCTGTTCACGGAACCCTTGGGCGAAAGTGGTGTCGAAAAGCTTGAGCAGATCAATGCATCACTCGAGTGGCTCGATTCCCCTGCACTGCAGCGTGTGCGTTCCTGCGGTGTCACTGACGACGGCCAGCTCTACGTCGTGCGTGACCTCGTTGAAGGCGAAAGGTTACGCCAGCTTATCGACGCCCGCTCCGTCTGGGGCACCGGCATCAACCTGCAAGAGGCAGCCGGTCTGCTGTGGGGTGTGGCCACCACCGTCGACCAATTTGCCGACGCCGGCCACGCCGACCTGCTTGCACGCTCCCTGGACCTGGACGCGCTGATTGTGCAGCAGAGCGTCGGGGCTGTGGAGGCGCCGGTCAAGATGCGGTTTGTTGGCCCCGCGACTGGTGTTGCCCCCACCACGAAAGAGGAGAACCTTCGTAGCTTTGCTGACCTGTTTGCTGCGGCGACGGGGACGGCGGTGGACGGAGAGGTCGTCGAAAAGTCGGGTTCGGCGCAGCAGCTCCTGCAAGCGGTGGTTTCTCCACAGTCGCAGGCACCGACAGTCGACTGGGCGCAACCGGTTACCGAGCAACCGGCTACGGAGCAGAAGCCCCAGCAGTACTTCCCGGATACCGACGAAACTCCGGCTGTCACTGATGTACAGGAATACAGCCTTGAAGGTGCGCCTGAGGAAGGCAAGAAGCGGACGGTGTGGCCATGGGTCCTCGCTGCAATTTTGCTGATTGCTGCTGCTGGTGGCGGCGGAGGCTACTGGTGGTGGCAGTCCGGCGGATTGGCGAAGGATTGGGAAGGTGTTGAAGCTGAGATGGCAAGCGACCTGCCGAAGCTCATCGCCGAGAAAGATGGAGGGCGCGGGTACGAAGACATGCGCTGCCGCACCAGCGACAGCCGCGAATTCGGCGAGGGCAAGATCCGCTGCGCGAACAGCGAATTCGGTGTGAGCATCTACAAGATGGAAAACGAGGAGGCTCGCAACGCTGTTATTCCTGAAAGCGAAGACAACAAGGACTTCGAGCACGACGGTTGTAAGGCCCACGTCGGTACGTTCAGCAATACCACGCCACCCGTGATGTTCATTGCGCCCGAGGGCGACCTGAACTCATATTTCTTGGTCATCAACGGCCCTGATGCAGAAAAAGTGACGCCGCGCCTGCCCCTGTGTTAGTGGGTGAGTGACGGCCGCTTCTGCTTCGAGTGGGTGTTCTCGGAGCCTTGCCGGGGTTGCGCAACCGCATAGATCGTGATAATGTACAAAACATCATGACTAGTCGACCTTTCCGTAGGGGAGGCGGCTAGTTTTTTTATTCGGGGGTGAAGGATGTGGGTTAAGGGTCAAAATGTGTGTCTGGCTCGGCGTGTCGCGGGGGTTAGATTTGGCCTTTTTGAATGCCGATTGAGTTCAGGCAACTGTGGGTCGGTCATGAACAAAACCTCCTATGGATTGACGTTCACAACCATCCTGGCACTAAGGGGAAATCCAGGAATGTGGTGCGTGTAGGGGTTGGTTGATGCTTGATGGGGTAGGGTTGGCGTCGATAAGTGTTGAGAGGGGAACAGCATGGCAAACGTGAATGATGTGGCGAGATACATTTTGGAGCGTCAGGGGGAAAGCCTGAGTACCATGAAGCTGCAAAAACTCGTTTACTACGCACAGGCTTGGAGCTTGGTCTGGGACGAGAAGCCGCTTTTTAGCTCCCGTTTCGAGGCCTGGGCGAACGGCCCAGTGTGCCGCGAACTATACAACCAACACCGTGGGCACTTCACCGCGACCCCTGCAATGTTTCCCGGCGATGCTCACCGGCTCACAAACGATGAGCGGGAGACGATCGATACTGTGCTCGACGCATACGGACATCTCACTGGCCAACAGTTGAGCGACCTCGCGCATGGCGAGCGGCCCTGGCGGGAAGCCCGTGAAGGCGTTGCAGCGGGGGCACCCTCTACGAATGAGGTGAGTCAGGAAGTCATGCAGGATTTCTACAGTTCGATGCAGTCGGCGTCTGCGGTGTAGTTCGCGTGGGTGGGGGAAAGCGTAGTAGGAAGAAGCTTGCGCGTCAGCAAAACAACTTCGGGGGTAAGCGTGTTCCGCACTTGTCGCCGGTGGCAGGCGATAAAAGCGTGCCCAGTGAGGCGACACAAAGTGCCTGGCGGGAAATGCCTGTTCGGTGGACTGTCGCTGAATTGGACATCCCTCCTGGTGAGAGCTTGTGCCGATGGTCGCTGGAGGCCAAAGAGACGAAAGAGCTCTTGACATTTTTGGAGAGCATTTCACGAAAGACATGGAAAGAGTGCCTTGCTGAGACCGTCATGTCCGGCCGGAAGAAACGACCCCGCAACCATGACCAACACGTTTCGACCCTAAGTGTCGACGCCCAAAAGCGCATCCAAGCGCTGCCCTCTGCGGAGGAGCGCGTGTTTCGATTCCGCCTATCTGGCGAGACCCGATTATGGGGCTTCCGATCCGGTGACCTATTCCGGGTATTGTGGTACGACCCTCACCATGCCGTTTGCCCTGTAGAGAAGCGAAATACCTAGTGGGTCTGGACCTTGAGCACCAAATTCCCACGTGGGGTGCGCGCGACCTGGGGAAACACCTTGGGCGTTCGCGGAATCCAGGAATTTGGTGCGCAGCAAGCTCAGCAGCAGGCCCTACTTCTTGGTGGGGTCGACGCGCTTGGGGTGGTAGGCGGCGGGGCGGTCGTTGCGGCTGAGGGTATCGGGGTTGCCGTAGAGGCCTTCGCGTCGGGCGACGCGGCCGAGGCGCTGCGCGGTGACGGGGTTGGTCATCAGGGCGAAGATGAGCAGGATGAGGATGACGCCGATGTCGTGAAGTTCGTGGGTGCCGACAGCCTCGCCGGTGCCGGCGGCCTGCCCATTCGAGAGTCGAATAATCGTTCCGATGATCATGAGAACCAGCCCCGTGGTTTGGGGTTTGGTGATGGCGTGGATGCGCGCCATGGTGGACTGGAAGCGGGCGGTGCCGATGGCGGCGGAGAACACCATGAATGCGCCGGGGAGGATGAAGACGAGGGAGGCGGCGTCGAGGAAGAATGCGAGTGTCATTGGTGGGTCCTTCCTAGGAGTTGTCGCGTTTGCGGAAGCGGGCGACGGACAGGGAGGCGATGAAGCCGAGGAGCGCGATCACCATCATGACGTTGACGACGGTGGTGTCGAGCGTCCAGCAGATGTAGAGGGCGAGGACGCATTGGAGTGATGCGGTGATGGCGTCGTTGCCGAGGACGCGGTCCATGGAGTCGGGGCCGACGATGACTCGCCAGGCGAGGACGAGGAAGCCGATGGCGAGGAAGATGCCGGCGACGATGAGGAATGCGTTGTATACCTGGGGGTTCATGGGTTATCGCCTGCTTTCGAAGATGTCGATCATTTGGCGCTCGAGTTTGGCTACGTTGGCGATTTCGCGGTCGATGTCGGTTTGGTTGTCGGCGTGGAGGACGTGGATGGTCCATTCGCGGTTGGCGATGTCGATGTCGGAGACGCTGCCGCCGGGTTGCAGGTTGTAGGCGCAGGTGGCGAGGTAGAGGACGAGGTCGTCGGAGACGCGCATGGGCACGCGGAGGATGGCATTCTTGGGTGGGGCGGCGGGCCGCAGCGCGAGCCAGGAGACTTTGGCGGAGGCGACGATGAGGTCGGCGAACCACTGCAGCACGAACAGCAGCAGTTTGCCCCAGTGGATTTTGTTGCCGCTGCGGGGGATGTTCGGCAGCGGCAGCACGAGCACGATCAGGACGCCGAGCGCCAGCCCGGCGGCGACGTTACCCCAGGTCAGGTCGCCTTGCATGAGGACCCACATGAATGCGAGCCAGAGGACGAAGGCGCCGCGGAAGCGGTTTCGGATGCCGGTGAGGAGGTGGTTCATCGGTCTGCTCCTGTCGGTTCGGCGGTTGCGCTGGCGGGGAGGGGGACTCGTTCTGTCGTGACGACGTCCTCTCCGTCACCCGAACGCGCTGACTTGCGGGCGAGCGCGTCTTTGCCGCCGCCGGAGTCGGTGGGTTGGCGGAAGGCGTCGAGGTCCCGGGTCGGGTTGGTGGGGTCGCCGGAGAGGACGGCGTGTTGGTAGATGCGTTGGTCGCTGGCGGATTCGGCGGCGCGGTCGGTGATGGCGGAGATCGGGCCGGCGAGGAAGGTGATGGATACGGACGTCGCTACGAGGAGCGCGGTGGATAGGAGCATGCCGGCGGGGATGCGGCCGACGTCGGCGCGGTCGTCGACGGCGATGGTGTCGTGGCGCTCGGTGAGTGATGAGGGTCGCGCCATGGCGACGGATTCGGGGGCGTCGGCGCGGTCGCGCAGGAAGCCCTTGGACCAGACGAGGATCATGGCGTAGAGCGTCAACAAGGAGGTGACGACGGCCCCTGCGATGAGCACCCAGGCGAGCCAGGAGCCGTCGGCGGCGCCGGCCTGGATGAGCATGACTTTGCCCAGGAACCCGGAGAACGGTGGGATACCGCCCAGGTTGAGCGCCGGGATGAAGTAGAGCAGCGCGATCAGTGGCGCGGTGTAGAGCAGGGAGCCGAGGCGGCGCAGCTGTGCGGACCCGGCTTGGCGCTCGATGAGGCCGACGACCAGGAAGAGGGAGGTCTGCACCAGGATGTGGTGGACGGCGTAGAAGATGGCGCCGGACAGCCCGGCGACGGTGCCGAGGGCGATGCCGAAGATCATGTAGCCGATGTGGCTGACCAGGGTGAAGGAGAGGAGACGCTTGATGTCGTTCTGCGCGAGCGCTCCCATTACTCCGATGACCATGGTCAGTAGTGCGACCCACATCAGGAGGGTGTCGAGGGAGCCGTCGATAAATACGGTGGTGCGGACGCGAATGATGGCGTAGACGCCCACCTTGGTGAGCAACCCGGCGAACACCGCGGTGACCAGTGAGGCGGCGGTGGGGTAGGAGTCGGGGAGCCAGGCGTCGAGTGGGAAGACGGCCGCTTTGATGCCGAACGCGACGAGCAGCGTGGCGAAGATCGCGGCGCGCGTGCCGTCCGGGACCTCGGCCATGCGCTGGCCGACCTGCGCCATGCTCACCGTGCCGGTGGAGGAGTAGATCAGCGCAAGCGCGAAGAGGAAGACCATGGAGGACGCCATGGAGACCATCACGTAGCCGATGCCGGCGCGCACACGCCCCGGCGAGGCGCCGAGGGTGAGCAGCACGTACGAGGCCACGAGGAAGACCTCGAAGCCGACGTACAGGTTGAACAGGTCGCCGGCGAGGAAGGACAGGTTCACGCCCATGCACAGCAGCATGTAGACGGGGAGGAAGACGGCGACTGGGTCGTCCTCGTCGCCGTCGCGAAGCCCTTGGGAGATGCCGTACCACATGACGGCGAACAGCACGATGGAGGAGACGAACACCATGATGGTGGACAGCCTGTCCGCCACCAGCGTGATACCGATGGGTGCTTCCCAGCCGCCCATCTGGACGGTCTGGATGCCGTGGACGTCCGCGATGATGATCATCGCACCCGAGATGACGGCCAGCGCGAACAGAGTTGTCAGCGCGATGGTGCGCTGCAGGGTGACGGCGCGCCCGGTGACCAGGATCAGCGCCGCCGCCAGCGCTGGCAAGAGCAGCGGCATGACGGTGAGGATCGGCATGGCGGGCAGCGCCCAGTGGGCGAACTCGAACAGGTTATTCGTCATCGTCGGCCTCCTTGACGGGGTCTTCGAAGGAGCGGGGGCCGAAGGCGTCGCCCTCGGAGCTCATGCGTCCGGTCTCTGGGTCGTCGGAGGCGTCGTGGTCGGGGGCCGCCGCCGCGGTCTTGGGGCGGGCGGCGATTGCGCGGTCTTCCTCGTCGCGCTCGATGATGTCGTCGGTGCGGTAGCGGTACTGGCGGTAGGCCAGGGCCAGCATGAACGCGACCATCGCCATCGAAATCACGATCGCGGTGAGGATCATCGCCTGCGCGAGCGGGTCGGCGGTCCGCTCGCCGAACAGGGTGGACATGCGCCCAATGATCGGCGGGGAGCCCGCCTGCCCGCCGGATTGCAGCAGCAGCAGGTTCGCGCCGTTGCCGAGCAGCAGCACGCCCATGATCATGCGGGTCAGCGCCCTATCGAGCATCAGGTACACGCCGGTGGCCACGAGCACACCCGACCCAATGAGCAGGAACAGGTTCGCTTCCATTACTCGCTCCTTTCGCGGCCACGCGCGGTGGTGTGCACCGGTGCCCCAATTGTCGACGCCCGGCCCCGCCCCGCCGTCGCGTCACCGTCACCAGTGACCGCTTCTCGACGGCTCTCTCGCTCCAACCGTTTCGCCGCCTGCGCCTCGCGGCGTCGTTTATTCTTCTCCTGCAGCTCACGGGCGCGCTGGCGAGCGTACTGCTTGCGGTTGTCTTCCTCTTGGTCGAGGTAGCCGCCCATGGAGGTCAGGATGTGCAGGGTCAGTCCGACCACGATGAGGTACACGCCGGCGTCGAACACGAGCGCCGAGGTGACATCAAACGAGCCGATGAGCGGCAACGTGACCGTGGTGTAGCCGGACGTGAGCGGCGGGTTGCCGAAGAACATCGGGGTCACCGCCGCGGCGAAAGAGAACAGCATGCCGGTGCCCAGCAGCTTCGCCGGGTCCACAGGCAGGGCCTCCTCGATTTCCTGGCGCCCGCCCGCGAGGTAGCGCAGCGTGAACGCCAGCGCCGCCACCAGGCCACCTGCGAAGCCGCCGCCTGGCGCGTTGTGGCCACCGAAGAAGAAGTACACCGACAGCAGAATCATCGACGGGAACAGAATCCTTGTAGCGACGTCCACCATCAACGAACGGTTCTGCGCCGTCTCCGAGTCCACGCCGCTGGCCAGCCAGCGCGCTTTCGTAGTAGACAGCGTCGGGCGCCTCGAGGAGCGCCCGAACTTGCCGGTGCCGAAAATCAGGCTGGCCACGCCCGTCGCCGCGATCACCAGCACGATGATCTCGCCGAACGTATCGGCGGCGCGCAGGTCCACGAGCAGCACGTTCACCGTGTTGCGTCCGTGGCCGATGTCGTGCGCCAGCTCCGGCATGAACACCGAGATCGGGTCGGCGGTGCGCGCGCTCATCGCGAACATGGCCACCACCACAACCGACACGCCAGTCAGAATCGACAGCCAGGCGCGGGCCCGGTTGTCCTCGTTGCGGGGTTCGACCTCCGTCGGCATCTTGCGGAGGATCAGCATGAACACCACCATCACGATGGTCTCCACGAGCGCCTGCGTCAGCGCCAGATCCGGCGCGCCGTGCAGGGCGAAGATCGTCGCCATGCCGTAGCCGGTCAGCCCCACCATCACTACGGCGGAGAGGCGGTTGCGCTGGACCGTCGCAAAGACTGCCATGCAGACCATGATGAACACCACCAGGCCCTGCCATGGCGAATCCCACAGCAGCATCCGAATATCGTTCGAGTGACCCAGCACCAGCGCAGCCAGCGGCACCACGGCCAGCACCGCGAAAATCACGCCGAGGTTGATCACCAGGGAACCGCGCTGCGTCGACGCCGTCAAGCGCAGCGACGCCGTGCGCAGCTGTGCGAGCAGCGCGTCCCACAGGTCGTCGCCATCGCCGAGCGCCGGCTTGCCCGTCTGCAGCGGCTTCAGCAACGCACGCTGCCAGAACATGACGACGCCACCCAGCACAATCACGGCCGTCAGCACCAGCGGGATCGTGATCCCGTGCCACAGCGCCAACTCCTGCTGCTCGCCGCCGGGGAAGCGCACGTCCAGGTACTCGTTGAACGCCGTCGACAGCAGCACCGGGAAGATACCGCACACCACCGTCAACGTGGTCAGCACCGCCGGCGAAATCCACAGGGTCGGGCCGATCGGGTGCATCTCGCGCACCGCCTCCGACTCGCCGTTGTTGTGTGCTGGCTTCGTCGCAAAGGCGGACCACCAGAAGTACAGCGAGTAGGCCATCGTCAGGATGGAACCCGCGACGATCGCCACCAACGTCATGTAGCCCGGCATGCCGTGTAGCATCTCCTCGTTGAGCACCGCCTCCAGCGCCGACTCCTTCGCCACAAAGCCGAAGAACGGCGGGATACCAGCCATCGACGCCGCCGACACCGCCGCCAAAAACGCCACAAACGGCTCCCGCTTCGCCAACCCCGACAGCTCGTGGATGTCGCGGGTGCCCGTCGTGTGGTCAATCGCGCCGACAATCATGAACAGGGTCGCCTTAAACATCGAGTGCCCGAACGTAATCGCCAGGCCGGCCATCGTCGCCTCACGCGACCCAATGCCGATCACCGTCGTGATAAAGCCCAGCTGCGACACCGTGCCGTACGCCAGGATCAGCTTCAGGTCACGCTGCTTCAGCGCCAACCAGCCACCCAGGATCATGGTGAACACGCCGGTCGAAAGCACCACCAGGTGCCAGGTGCTCACCACCGCCATATCGGGCGCCAGGCGCGCCACCAGGTAAATCCCGGCTTTCACCATCGCCGCCGAGTGCAAGTACGCCGATACTGGCGTCGGCGCCGCCATCGCCCCCGGCAACCAAATGTGCCACGGGGCCTGCGCCGACTTCGTCATCGCCCCCAACATAATCAGCACAATCGCCGTCGAAATCGCAGGCGTATTCTCAATATTCGCAAACTGCGACACCTCGCTGAGCCGCCAAATCCCCGTCTTGTAGCCCAGCAAATTAATACCGACGAGCATCGCCAGCCCGCCGAACGTCGTAATCATCAGCGCCTGGATGGCGGCGCGTCGTGAAGAAGCCCGCTCACCGTAGTAGCTGACCAGCATGTACGAGAGTATCGACGTCAACTCCCAAAACACGTACATCAGCAAGAAACTGTCCGAAATCACCAACCCGTACATCACGGAGGCGAACATGGTCAGCTCCCCGCCAAACTTCGCCAACCTGCGCGGATTCGAATCGAAATAGCCCCAGCAATACAGCAACACCAAGGAGCCGACGCCCAAAATAATCAAACTGAACAAGCCCGCCAGGGCGTCCAACCTGAAATCCAGGTTCAACTCCGCCGACGGCATCCACGGAATCCGCGAAACGATCTCCCCACCATCCACAAAGACACCCTTTGCGAACAGGTACACCATCCACGCGAACCCGCCCAGCGGCACCAACGCAACCAGCGCAAACGCCGACCTACCGATCGTACGGATCAACAACGGCGCCGCCGCCGTCGCGACGAACAGCGCGACAAGTAGCGTCAACACAACCCGGGCCCTCCTTGTTCAGCTTCATCAGCTTCTTCAGCTTCGGCGCGCCACAGCAACGCAGCTGCCCACCATGCACCGTCGAAACTAGAAACAAGGCGCGTCATGATCAGTGGCGCGACCAACAAAAATTCACTGTACTCACAGCCCCGACATTTTGCGAACGGTTTTCGCCCTGGTTGGCCTGCCTGTCTGGCCCCCTCGTGCGCCTGCGCCTCGCGCCCGCGCCCCCTTCGAAAAAGTTCCCACGATTGGGAACCATTTTGCGTTTCAGGCTGGTTCCGGTCGACCATCGGTTGCGTTTCTGCAGGTCGCGACGCCTGTCCACAAAGAAAGTTCCCGGGTTCACGTGATCGCGGGAACTTTTCCGGGGTGACGGGTTCGCGCGCCGTGGCTTTCACGTGATTCCTGTTCGTGTCGAGGTGTTAAAGGAGCGCGACGCTGGTCGCCGAAAACCGTCTCTGGCCGGTGGAAATGCGCGACCTGCATCGCACGCTTCTAAGCGCACGCTTTTAACCTTGGAGGCGGCAAACGGGGAGGGTCGACCGGCAAATAGAAGTTCGAAAACCCCCAAATCTGCAAAGTGTAGTAGGTGGATTGTAGTAATCCTCGAAAAAACGTGCGAAACGGGGATTACTACAATCCTTTTACTCCCATTTGGGTTTCGGCAGCGCCTCAGCCAGCAAAAACAAGCCGAAACGCAGCCGAAACCCGGCCGAAACCCAGCTACTTCCCGTACTGCTGCAGGAAGAGCACCTCGGCGACGGCGATGCGTTCGATTTCGGTGGGGTCGACGGATTCGTCGACGCCGTGGATGCCGCACTGTGGTTCCTCGACGCCGTAGAGGGCGATGGCGGCGTCGGGGAAGTGGTTCTGCAGCGTGATGGTCAGTGGGATGGAGCCGCCGGAGCCGATGAGGGCGAGGTCGGCGCCGTCGTAGGCGGTTTGGAGGCAGTCGCCGAACAGGGCGATGGCCGGGTGGTTGGGGTCGGTGGCGAATGGTTCGTTCACGCCGGAGATTTCGACGGTGACGTGGGCGCCGTTGGGGGTGTGGGCGTGGATGTGCTCCTTGACGGCGTTGGCGATGGCGGCGGCGTCGGTGCCGGCGGGGACGCGGAGGTTGTATTGGGCTTCGGCGCGGTGGTTGACGGCGTTGACGGCGTCGGCGACGGGGGTGGAAGTGAAGCCGATCATGGTGATGGCGGGGCGGGCCCAGACCATGTCGGCGGGGTTGTCGTCGGGGGTGCCGTTGAGGGCGACGCCGTCGAGGACGCCGGCGTCGGTGGCGAAGGTGTCGGCGGGGTAGGGCTGGCCGTTCCAGGTGGCGGTGCAGTCGACGCCGTCGATGCTGGTGCGGCCGGTTTCGTCGAAGAGGGAGTCGGTGATGCGGACCAGGGCGTGGGCGGCGTCGGGGGCTGCGCCGCCGAAGGAGCCGGAGTGGATGGCGCCCTGCAGCGTCTCGACGGTCACGTTGATCTGGGCGCCGCCGCGCAGGGAGGTGGTGAGCGTTGGGACGCCGACGGCGGCGTTGCCCGAGTCGGCGATCATGATGGCGTCGGCGCTGAAGAGGTCGGGGTGGGCGTCGATAAGTTTGCCGAGGCCGTCGTCGCCGCCGAGCTCCTCGGAGCCCTCGACGACGACCTTGATGCCGAGGTCAGTGCCGCCGTTGGCCTGGATGAGGCGCAGTGCTTCGAGGTGCATGGCGAGGTTGCCTTTGCAGTCGGCGGCGCCGCGGCCGTACCAGCGGCCGTCGCGTTCGGTGAGGGTGAAGGGGTCGCTGGTCCAGGCGTCGGGGTTGTTGGCGGGCACGACGTCGTAGTGGGAGTAGAGGAGGACGGTGGGGGCGTCGCCGACTGGGGCTTTGGTGGCGATGATGGTGTCAGCATTATCGACGGTCGCGTGGCGGGTCACGTCCAGTCCGAGGGCCTCGAGCGCGGAAACTGTCCAGGCGCAGGCGGCTTCGTGTTGGTCGGCGAGCTCAGGCGTGGAGTGTGGGGAGTTGAAGCCTACGAGGGCGGAGAGGTCGTCGAAAATGCGGTCGCGGTTTGGGGTAAAAGCTGTTTGTGTCATGTGGTCGAAAGTACCACTAACGGAGAGAGTACAATTCCCCACGTTCGTTTTTATGCCTATATATTGAAAGGTCTTGCAATGGCCTCGACGATGCGTGAGTTGACGCTGCGCGGGATCATCATTGGTGGCTTGATCACCTTGGTGTTTACTGCTGCGAATGTGTATTTGGGGTTGAAAGTCGGGTTGACTTTTGCCACGTCCATTCCGGCGGCGGTGATTTCTATGGCGGTGCTGCGGAAGTTCGCCGGGCACAATGTGCGTGAGAACAACATTGTGCAGACGATTGCGTCGGCCGCGGGTACGCTGTCGGCGATCATTTTCGTCCTGCCCGGCCTGGTGATGGTCGGTTACTGGCAGGGTTTCCCCTTCTGGACGACAGCCCTAGTGTGTGCCCTGGGTGGCACGTTGGGCGTGATGTATTCGATTCCGCTGCGTCGCGCGCTGGTGACCGGCTCTGACCTGCCGTACCCGGAGGGTGTCGCGGCGGCGGAGGTGCTGCGCGTTGGCGACGGGGACAATGGTGGTTCGGAGCGTGATCACGCGGAGAACTCTGAGGGGTTGCGTGTGATTATTCTTGGTGCGATTGCGTCGGCGTTCTATTCCTTATTGACGGCCATGAAGGCGGCTGCCAGCGAGGTTGCCGGCTTCTTCCGCGTTGGTGGGGGCGGCACGATGATGGGTGGTTCGCTGTCCTTGGCGCTACTGGGCGTGGGCCACTTGGTGGGCTTGTCGGTGGGGATTGCGATGCTGGTTGGCGTCGTGATTTCCTTTGCGATCCTCCTGCCGATGAAGTCAGCGGCCCATATGGATGAAGGCCTTGAGCTCGCCGAGGTTGTCTCCACGACGTTCGCGGACGAGATTCGCTTTATCGGTGTGGGCACGATGGCGGTGGCGGCGCTGTGGACGCTGATCAAGATCGCGAAGCCGATTGCGACGGGTATTGCGTCGTCGTTGGCGTCGTCGAAAAAGAGGCATGACGGTGTGGCCGTCGACGTGACGGAGCGTGACATCCCGTTCCCGATCGTGGCCGGGGTGATTGTGGCGTCGATGCTGCCGATTGGTCTGCTGCTGTGGAACTTCGTGCGCGGCACCGACATCCACGAGCACGCGCTGTCGCTCACCATGATCTCGGTGCTGTTTATCCTGGTTATTGGCCTGATTGTGGCGTCGGTGTGTGGCTACATGGCGGGGCTGATTGGGGCGTCGAACTCCCCGATTTCCTCGATCGGCATCATCGCGGTCCTCTCGTGTGCGCTGCTGATTGGCGCGTTTATGGCGGGCACGGACGCGAATGCGGCCTCGCTGGTGGCGTACACGCTGTTTACGGCAGCGATCGTGTTTGGCATCGCCACCATTTCGAACGATAACCTGCAGGACCTCAAGACGGGCCAGCTGGTGGGGGCGACGCCGTGGAAGCAGCAGGTGGCGCTGATTATTGGTGTGCTGTTCGGCTCGGTGGTCATCCCGCCGATCCTGCAGGTGATGCTCACCGGCTTCGGCTTCCAGGGCATGGAGGGCGCAGGCCCGGACGCGCTCGCGGCACCGCAGGCGGCCCTGATGTCCTCGGTGGCGAACGGCATTTTCAACAGCTCGCTTGATTGGGGCTTGATCTTGCTGGGCGCGGGCATCGGCGTTGTGCTCATCATTATCGACGAGACCCTCACCCGCACCACGGGCAAGTACAGCTTGCCGCCGCTGGCTGTGGGCATGGGCATGTACCTGCCGGTGGCGGTGACAGTCATCGTGCCGATCGGCGGGTTGATCGGATACATCTATAACCGTTGGGCGCAGGTGCAGCGCCACCCGGACTTCGCGCGCCGGATGGGCACGCTGGTGGCCACGGGCATGATCGTGGGCGAGTCCCTGTTCGGCGTGCTCAACGCGGCGCTCATTGCGGGCGCGGCGGGGGAGAGCCCGCTGGAGGTGTTCACGGAGCAGTCCTGGACGCCGTGGTTCAGTACGGCCCTGTTCGTTGTGTTGGTGTGGTTCGTGTACTCGAAGACGCGCTCCAAGGTCACCTCGGTTGCCGAAGATGGTTCCTTGCACTCGGCGGGCGAGAGTGCTAAAACTGTGTCTTAGCACTCGAGGCAATTGAGTGCTAACGCGGGTGAGGTTGGCCACGCGCCAACCGTGCCGTCGCGGGCGCCTGCACTTTACGACGAATACAAGGAGAAAACTTACATGGCTAAGATGATCGCATTCGACGAGGAAGCACGCCGCAGCCTAGAAAACGGCCTGAACACACTAGCCGACGCCGTCAAGGTCACCCTTGGGCCAAAGGGACGCAACGTCGTCCTGGAGAAGTCCTGGGGCGCACCAACCATTACCAACGACGGTGTCACCATCGCCCGCGAGATTGACCTCGAGGACCCATACGAGAAGATCGGCGCCGAGCTGGTCAAGGAAGTAGCCAAGAAGACTGACGACGTCGCCGGCGACGGCACCACGACCGCAACAGTCCTGGCACAGGCGCTGGTCCGCGAGGGCCTGCGCAACGTCGCAGCTGGCTCCAACCCAATGGGCATTAAGCGTGGCATCCAGGCAGCCACCGAAAAGGTGTCCAAGTACCTGCTGGATAACGCGAAGGAAGTAGAGACCCAGGAGCAGATCGCCTCCACGGCTGGCATTTCGGCTTCCGACCCGGAGATCGGCAAGAAGATCGCCGAGGCGATGTACGCCGTCGGTAACGGTGCCGTGAACAAGGAATCCGTCATCACCGTTGAGGAGTCCAACACCTTCGGCGTTGACCTCGAAGTCACCGAAGGCATGCGCTTCGACAAGGGCTTCATCTCCGCATACTTCGCCACCGACATGGAGCGCGGCGAAGCCGTCCTGGAAGACCCATACATCCTGTTGGTCTCCTCCAAGATCTCCAACGTCAAGGACCTCGTCCCGCTGCTGGAGCAGGTCATGCAGTCCGGCAAGCCACTGCTGATCATCGCCGAGGACGTCGAGGGTGAAGCCCTCTCCACCCTCGTTGTGAACAAGATCCGCGGCACCTTCAAGTCCGTCGCTGTCAAGGCGCCAGGCTTCGGCGACCGCCGCAAGGCAATGCTGCAGGACCTCGCCATCCTCACCGGCGGCCAGGTCATCTCCGAAGAGGTCGGCCTCTCCCTGGAGACCGCCACCCCTGAGCTGCTGGGCCAGGCACGCAAGGTCGTCGTGACCAAGGACGAAACCACCATCGTCCAGGGTGCCGGCGACCAGGCGCAGATCGACGGCCGCGTCAAGCAGATCCGCGCCGAAATCGAGCACTCCGACTCCGACTACGACCGCGAGAAGCTGCAGGAGCGCCT
Organism: Corynebacterium sp. UMB8791; assembly: GCF_054166365.1. Taxonomy (NCBI): domain Bacteria; kingdom Bacillati; phylum Actinomycetota; class Actinomycetes; order Mycobacteriales; family Corynebacteriaceae; genus Corynebacterium; species Corynebacterium sp. UMB8791. The sequence goes on from NZ_JBSZCG010000011.1 coordinate 47,490, forward strand.
GGCCAAGCTTGCCGGCGGTGTCGCAGTCATCAAGGTCGGTGCAGCCACCGAAGTTGAGCTCAAGGAGCAGAAGCTGCGCATCGAGGACGCCGTCCGCAACGCGAAGGCAGCTGTCGAGGAGGGCATCGTCGCCGGTGGTGGCGTCGCCCTCCTGCAGGCCGCCCGCGAGCTTGTCGACGACCTCGGGTTCGAAGGCGACGAAGCAACCGGTGTCAAGATCGTCCGCGAGGCGCTTTCCGCACCGCTGAAGCAGATCGCTCTGAACGCTGGTCTGGAGCCAGGCGTTGTCGCCGACAAGGTTGCCAACCTGCCTGACGGCCAGGGCCTGAACGCCTCCAACGGCGAGTACGTGGACATGATGGAAGCCGGCATCAACGACCCGGCTAAGGTGACGCGCTCCGCACTGCAGAACGCGGCCTCCATCGCGGCTCTGTTCCTCACCACCGAGGCAGTCGTTGCCGACAAGCCTGAGCCAGCCGGTGCTGCCGGTGCAGGCATGGACCCAGACGCCATGGCAGGCATGATGTAACGCGCTAGTTTCTGACTGGCTTTCTCCCGGGCGCCCCGCTTTCGCGGTGGGGTGGCCCGGGATTTTTGCGTGTTGTGGCGTTGTGGTTGGTCGGGCTTCGGGTTGGGGTATGGCTCTTCGGTTTGTTCGAGATTTTGTGAACAGAATTGCGTGTGGCTCGGCATAGGTTTCGCGCTGTTTCCACCTCGATTTCGTTCCCGTCGACCTCTTCCCGTCGACCAACCCAGGTCACGGCAATTTGGGCTGTTTCACGCGATTTTGCTGATTTCGCGCTGATCAGCGTTGGTCGACCGGAGGAGGTCGAGCGGAATGATTGTGGCGGCAAAGGGCCTTGCGTCGGCAGCGCTGAAAACTCCCCCATAAGTGGTCAGAAAGTATGAGGAATCTCTAAGAGTTTTGGAGAATCCTGACGGTCAGAATGTCTAGCGTTAACTGACAGCCGGCTACATATGTAATGGTCAACGAATAAAACCGGTTTGCGCTGCATAAATGGGTCAATATGTCGGCTGAGAAACCTTGAGATTTCGTACTAAATGACTTGGACAAAGCGGGGGGGGGGGTGCTTAAATTCAATGCGTTCCCAAAGTTGGGCCACTGGCGCGTGCGCAAGAAACCTAACTTCTTGAAGTGCGCTGAGGGCCCCAAGAGACCTCTTTTGGAAGGAAACCAAATGACAATTGCCCTCAAGAAAACCGCCGCGATCGCAATCGCAGCAGGCCTGACCTTCGCCGGCTCTGCTGGCATCGCTGCGCAGGACGCGATGGCGCAGGAGAACGGCCCAGCTGTCGCGAAGTCGACGATCGATGTCGCCAAGAAGGGTTCCATCACCCTCTACAAGAAGGCTGACCCAGAAAGCCTTGGTACACCTACGGGCGAGGAAGACACCACGGTCAAGGGAGAAAACCTTAAGGATGCTGGGTTCACCCTGTACCCTGTCACTAATGCTGACCTGACGACAAATGCAGGTTTGGTGGCCGCATCAAAGCTGACCGCGGGTAGCGCGAAGCTTGGAACCCCGTTCGCAGAGGTGAAGACAGATAAAGACGGCAAGATTGTCTGGTCAGACCTCAAGGTTGGCGTCTATCTCGTTAAGGAAACTTCTCCTGTAGCGGGTTACTCCCCGGCAGCTGACTTCCTCGTGTTCGTGCCGATGACGAAGGCCAACGCTCAGGCTGGTGGCACGGAGTGGATGTACGACGTCGTTGCTTACCCGAAGAACTACAAGCAGAAGGAACCGAAAAAGTCTGTCGTTGACTCTGGCAAGAATGTAAGCCAGCAGGTTGAGTACACGATCGATACCTGGGCGCAGACGATCGATACTGATCGTCAAAAGCGCACCATCTACCGGATTGAAGATACTCTCGATCCGAAGGCTTCAACCACGGAGAAGGACGTCCAAGTTCTCGGCAACGACTTCGAGCCATCCGACTACAAGATCAAGGTTGAAGGTCAGAAAGTTGTTGTTACCTTCACTGAAGCTGGCGTAGCAAAGATTAAGAACGGCCAGCAGATCTCCGTCAAGATCACTGCGAAGGTCAACGAGATGCCTGCTAATGGCATCCTGAAGAACACCGCTGTGCAGATCGAGAACAACCCGAACAATGTTCAAGAGGAAAAGAAAAAGCCGACGAACGATGTCGAGACTCGTTACGCTGGCATCCAATTTAAGAAGGTGAGCAAGGAGCGTAAGCCGCTGGAGGGTGCTGAGTTCCAGGTCTACGGTGCCACGGATGGCCAGGACTGCAAGGCAGCGGTCACTAACGATAAGGCGCTTCAGACCACTGAAGGTAAGAGCACGTTCGTTTCTGGCCAGGACGGCATGGTGAAGATTGATGGTCTGCACGTCAACGACGGTGCAAACAACGATCCGAACACCAAGAACCAGTGGACCAAGTACTGCCTCGTTGAGACGAAGTCCCCGAAGGGCTTCGAGCTTTTGTCCCAGCCAATCGAGTTCACCCTGCTTTGGAAGAACGCTGGCACCCTCCAGAACATCAAGGTGGGCGACAACGATGGTGAGGTCGTCAACTTGGAGGACACTACGCCGTTCCTGCCAAACACCGGTGGTATGGGTATTGCCATCCTGATCCTGGCTGGTCTTGGAATCATCGGTGGCGGCGCATACGTCGCTCGCCGTAACTCCCAGGCCGCCTAGGTTCCATGGCCCTGATGTCGCGCTTTCTTAGCGCCACATCACGCCGTCGGCGGAGGGCGTAAAACTCCGCCCAGTTTTCCAAAATATTTCCCAACAAGAAAGACGTTGATTTCTGTGACTGCACCAACGAAGGCGAAGCACAGGCGGCAGCCTGGAGCGAAATCGCTGTTTCAGCGCGTCGGTGTTCCAGCTATCATCATCCTTCTTGGGCTGGCTGTTTTGATGTATCCGGTAGTTGCTACGCAGTGGAACAACCGAATGCAGGAACAGGTGGCAAAGGATTACGAAGCTCTGCTGCATGACCAGCCAGAGCCGCAATTGAATACTGAGATTGAAGCCGCCAGAGCGTACAACCAGGACCACAAAGACGGTCCAATCCTTGATCCATGGTTGGCTCGAGTTTCAAAAGATAATGCGTCGTATCAGGAGTACTTGCGGCAACTCGCAGGGTTTCCTGCGATGTCCCAGATTGTGATCCCAAGTACGAATACCCGCTTGCCGGTCTACCACGGTACTGCGGAGGATACGCTGCAAAAGGGTCTTGGCCACATGTTTGGCACGGCACTTCCGGTCGGTGGTGTGGGCACGCACTCCGTGATTACGGGACACACTGGGATTCCTACTGCCACCCTGTTCGACAACCTTTCCGACATCAAAGTCGGCGACGCCATCTATGTATCCACGTTTGGCGAGCGCATGAAGTACAAGGTGTACGACATCGAAGTTGTCCTGCCGGATGAGACCGACAGCCTGCGCGCCGACCCCGAGCGCGACCTGCTGACGCTGATCACCTGTACGCCGTACGGCATCAATACGCACCGGTTGCTCGTCCACGCGGAGCGAGTACCCATGGACCCAGATGAGGCCAGCGTCCTCGACGACTCCACCTCCACCCTGCAGTGGTGGATGTGGGCACTCGGTGGGGTGTCCCTGCTCATCCTGCTGGCGCTGATCTGGTGGGTGTACCGCGAAAAGAAGAAGAGCGACCGTTCCGGCGCTGTGAACGAGGAGGTTCTGTCCTAATGCGCTTGTCCCCACTATTGGCAGCGTGTGGTGCAGCCACGATGCTTGCCGCGGGTGCGTTTTCGCCCGCGGTGGCTGACGTGCGCCCAATCAGCGGTAATGACGCCAACCTGAATCCGGCGAGCATCGACAAGAATAAGCCGATCCAGTTGCTGCTGAAGAAGCAGGGCACCAACCCGTACGACCAGGTCCCGGCCGGTCAGAAGCCTCCCGCCATCGCCGGCGCCAAGTTCACCTTGTCGAAGGTGCGGGGCATCGACATCACCTCGGAGCAAGGCCGCAACGTGGCAAAGAAAACCACGCTTGACGACGCCCGCTCGCGCGGCCTCGACGTCATCGAAACGAAGGCGACGAACCAGCGCGGCGAGGTCATGTTCGACAACCTCACCCCGGGCCTGTACCTGGTGGAGGAGTCCGCGCCGGACACGAAGTACGAGTACCACCTGAGCAGCCCGAAGCTGCTCATCCTCCCACTTCCTGACGAACGCGGCATCCGCTACGAGTACGAAAACGTCCTGGTGATGAAGTGGGACAAGAGCTACGGCACCCCACCACCGTGGGAGCCTTCCGAGCCACCATCAACGACGCCAACAAAGCCCGGTAACACGGTGACCACGACGAAGACGACGACGTCGACACCTCCTCGAGTGAGCACCACCATCCGGACGACGTACACCACGACCCCTCCGAATGGCACACCGACAACGGTGACGACCACGGTGCCGTCGACAATCGTGACAACGAAACCGAACGGGGTGGTCACGACGGTGACCCACCCCCGCGCCGTCCCCGAGAAAGAGCGCGGGTCGCTGGCGTCCACCGGCGCGAACGTGCTGTGGGCCGCGGGACTTGGCGGACTGTTAATTGTGCTGGGATTGTTCCTGGCGCGGCGAAGCAAGAACGAGACACGGTAAAGCGGAAGTAGGGAAAGAAAAATGCGAAACTTTATCAAACCTGCAGGATCTCCTGCTCGGCACCGTGCCCGTGGACTTGCAGCCGTAGTAGCCTCGGTGGCGTTGGCCGCCGGCCTGGGCGCGTACCCGGCCGTTCAGGCGGAGGAGACCACGACGGTCTCCGACATCACTACCGACGACGCCGGCCTGCCCACCTACTCGTGGATGGACGACGACACACCGTCTTCCTCCGCCACGCCTTCGGCGCCTGCCGCAGCGTCGGCCTCTAATCCGGCCTCTGCATCTGCTTCGAAACCAGCAGAGGCCCCGGCCACCGCGAACCCCGTGACCGTCGAGCGCAAGGGCGTCGTTGACCGCATCGTGGTCAACGACCCCGATGGCGAGGCATGGGAGTTCGGCGGCAAGGCGTCGAAGGAAAACATCTTCGCGCTCAAGCGTGAGGGCAAGGGCGAGATCAAGGAAGTCCTGTCCGTCACTGCTGATAGCCGCAAGCTCGAGCCTTACGACTACGGCTACGTGAACGCTAAGGATGGCGGTTTTGTGGCGTTCAACCTGAACGCCCTGCACACGATTCCGCCGCAGGTCGTTGAGATTGAGGCCCGCACGACCGACGCCGGTGAGTACGCGATCGCCGAGAGCGCCGAAGTGCCGTCCGAGGCACAGCTTGCCGAGTCTGGTTATGGCAAGGGGCGCCCCGCGGAGGAGGTTGCGGATTCACAAGACCGCGCTGCTGCCCCGGGAGATATTCCGGGTGTCCCAGGGCAGCAGGATCAAGAGTTTTCTCTTACCGATGCTAAGCCAGATTTCTTGGGGGACAACCCCCAAATTGAATTTAAGATCAACGAGACTGGTAACTGGCGAGTAACCAGGTTCGCCATCAAGAAAAACCGAAACGATAACAATACGAAGGATATCTCCGGTCCAGTTAGGATCCGCGTCGTTCGTCAGGGGGCGATTGTCGTTGACCGAACCATTGATTTCGCTAACGCGATTTTTTGGAATAAGAACGCCAAGGGAAAGTCTTATGACACGGAGTTTCAGCTCATTCCGAGTATTACTGACCTCTATATCAAGGGTGGCGACTCGGTAATCCTGAATCCCGTGGCACCTCCAAACGGTATTTACCGGGTCCAGATGTGGGGCCAGGACATGGACAATAAGCCTCAGGACCACAAGGTGAATGTCGCAGGTGATGGTATTCCAGTATCCTCGCACACGACTATTGGCGACAATCCGTACGAGACAACATTCGATGTTCAAGCGCGTTCTAATTTCTCAAGTGCAACAGTAACTCTGAGCCCTTCAGTCCGATTAGAAGATGTGTTTTTCTCTATTCCAATTGAGCAAACGGACGGTGTAAGGCTCGAAAATAAAGTTGAGACCTACCCGGATCGTGTGGTTATTACATGGTTCCCGACGAAGGACGGCCGCCGAATCGACTCGGTACCGGTTTCGGCAGACTCGACTGTGACGCTTCGGACTTCCTACAGATCGGCTCCAACCAGACCCGAGGACATCACTTTGCAAGGCTCCCTCGCGGCTCCGGTAGAGAAAGATCTTCCGATTCTTCCTTCAGCCGACGCTGACGTGTTGCCACTTACGCACGGCGATAAATGTGAGCTTCGCGATGTAAAATCTGTTCATCGACAGCCACCTCGCTTACTTTCCATTGCGGAGCAAAAATATGGCTTCCGACGATTTATCGTCGCGAGCCCACAAGCCTCTAGCAATAGAACTTCTTCGCAGCTGTATCTTCAGGTAGAAGACGGACAAGGTGCATTGCAGTCAGAAAAGATCGGACCCGCCAGCGGGTGGGTATATAACGCACTTGCCTACAACGAGAACGATAACTACCTCTATGCTGTTAGTCAGCCCAGGATTTCGGTGAAGACGGGCCACAGGGATGACCCTTGTTTCCCCGCAGGCCACTTACTGCAGATAAATCCTTATACGGGTGAAGTTTTTGATTTGGGCAAGCTTCAAGGACTTGATGGATTTCTTCCCGAGAATCATCCGGACAATACAACATCCAACGACCTCGGTAGCGGCATCAACGCAGGTACCTTCGATGATGACGGCACATACTGGGTCGCAGGTGCGTCTGTATGGGGTAGTGGCCGTCTTTACAGCGTGAATTTAGACACGATTACTGCAACGCTAAAGCCTGCAAAAAACGTGACTCTGCAAGCCAAAACAATCTGGAATCCGGGACAAACATTCCGTACGGTTTCAGAGGACTTTGTTGCCATCCCAGGTGCGAAAGGGTATCTGTGGGGCCTGCAAAGTGGGTGGGCGCAAAGCGATGGAAGGAACAAACAGCGCGTTTTCTTGGAACGTATTAGCACGAGCGGTGGTGCCCCCCTGCGCGTGGATATTACCGATATGAAGATGCCTGATGGGCAGACCGTCGGTCAGTTTCTCAACATTACAGACCAAGCGCCTGTTTGGGGACAAGCATGGGTTGAAGAAGACGGATCGATTGCTTTCGGAAAGGGTGGCCGGTCTTCCGTGGACTCGAACACAACGGAAGTAATCAAAATTAAGGTCGGGAACCCGACGGCGAAGGCTCCAAATCTCCTAAAAGTCGAAGTAGTCGGCGCTCAAACTGCACCGTCCTCATACAATACTGACGGTGCATCGGCAAAGGCTCCTACGACGACACCAGAACCAATTGTTCCAGACGTCACCAAAGAAGCGATTGGACAGTCTGCGAAGAAGCAGGAAGACGGGACCTATATAGTAAAATACCAGGTAAATGTAACAAACCCAGGAAATCGCGAGGCTGCCTATAGTAAGGTAGTCGACACTCCAACGATGCCGACGGGGATTGTTGTGAAAAAGACTTCTTGGTCCTTGGTCGATGAATTCGGGAAATCGTATGCCACGACATTTCAAACTGGCCAAGGTCCGTTTGTGCTATCTGGCGGTGGAACGATACAGCCGAAGGGGCTCAATAGATTTGGTGCTACAAGTAATGGCATCCATCAATTTAATGTTGAAATGACAATCTCTCTCGATGCCTATACAGGAAACGAGACTGGAGATGAATGTGCACCCGGCAAATCGCTTTTCAACTCTGTACAAGTTGGGCCCAAGGAGGCGAAGGCCTGTGTGCCTCCGCCAGAAGTAGAGAAAAAAGCTCGGCTTGTGATTGCAAAGATTTCTTCCGATGCAGTTTCGCACGAGCTATTGAAGCCAGAAAACCGTCTAGACGGTGCTGAGTTTATACTTCAAAAACTGGACGAAAATGGCCAAGTCATCGGTAATGGAATCCCAATGATTTACGATAAGGAGAATCGAATCTTCAAGTCAGAAGAATTGGAGCCGGGTCACTATCAGCTCGTAGAGACTCGGTCGCCTCAAGACAGTCTGGGTGTTTACAATCTTCTTGTGAAGCCGATTGTGTTTTCGTTGTCGGTGGACAACGGGAATGTGACGATCGCGCTAGATGAAGATGCCAAAATTGTCGCGACGCAGGTCGATAAGGCGGTGGCACCGAGCTCCTGGCAGCTTACCTCCCAGGATGCGGTACTGACCGTTGCCAACGTCCGCCAGGGCAACCTGCCCAAGACTGGCGGAAACGGCCTGCAACTGCCGATCCTCCTCGGCGGTGCGCTCATCGCCGCTGGTGCGTTGGTGGGACGACGACGGGTCGTCGCTTAGTGGAGAGTGCGTCCTGAGCGCGTGACGTTACGAACAAGCTGACGGGGCTTGGCGCTGATCAACAGCGATCGGGGCCAAGCCCCTTCGGGACTTTGGAGTGCAATCGACCAATTGCCGACAAGTGGCGCTACGGTGTAATGTCTTCGCTCCCGGTTTGAAAGTGAACCGTCTGACTAGAAAGCAGATTTGGTCACGCGTGAATCGGATTCGACTTTGGGCTTGTGGCAGCTCGGTGAGCGGACAAGGGCAAAGCGACGGGCGAAGCCTTCTATCTGGTACCGTAGAAAACGTTAGCCTCGAGGCTACCGGCTCTAAAAGGATTGCTTTTAGTTGCGTCAAGGTCTCTCGGGGTGCTTGTTTTTAGGGGGGCATCGGGGGAGATTGAACATGCCCCTTTTGAGGCTTATGGGAGGCCGCGCTCAGAGGAGATTGTGTTCTTTGGGTTGGTGGGGCCGTCGTCGATAAGGAAGACCTGCACCCGTGGCGATGGTGACTCTCAAATTACGAGCCTTGCCCTCGACCTCTTGTGTGTGTACATTGTGAGTACAAGGGTTTTGGGAGGTTGAAATGGCTGTGAAAGATAGACGGCTGAATCTGCGTACATCGTCAGTGCAGGAGGAGTGCCTGCGGCGTGCGGCTGAGGTGACGAATTCCTCGGTATCGCAGTTTGTGCTTGAGAGCGCTGTTGAGCGCGCTGCCAGAGTGCTTGCTGATCAGCGGCTCTTCGTGTTGGGGATGGACGATTTTTCTCGTGTGGAGGAGTTGCTTGCTCAGCCTGCCGACTTTTCACGGCTAGGTACGCTTTTTGCGGAGGAAACTCCTTTTGGCAAGGAGTTCAGCTTTGGAAGCTGATGGGATTCTTCACCCGCCACGTCGGTTGGAGAAGTCGGATAATCGGGCTGAGTTTCGGTGCGGGGAGGCGTCGCTTGATACGTGGTTTCACCGCTACGCGATGCAAAACCAGCGTGCCAACAACTGTGCGGTGTATGTATCAACGTGGAATGAGCGGGTCGTTGGCTACTATGCGGTGTGTACCGGGGGTATCGTCGCTAAGGTGGCGCCGGAGCGTTTTGCGAAGGGGCGGCCGGATCCTATTCCGGTGATCATCCTTGCACGGCTTGCGGTTGACCAGAATGCTCAGGGGAAAGGCGTTGGCAAGGCGCTGCTGCGCGATGCGCTGGAGCGCTGTTTTACCGTTGCCGTTGAAGTCGGTGCCGCGGCGGTAGTTGTGCACGCGCTGGACGAGCGGGCGAAGCAGTTCTACATGCAGCACGCTGGTTTTCAGGAGATGCCGGGGCAGCCGCTGCATCTTCTGCTGTCGGTGAAGGGGATTGAGCGGTACATGGCGTGATGGGGGCTGAGGCAGGTTTTCGCCGACCAGCTGTTAGGACTACGCATTTAGTAACGTGGTGTTCCCCTCACTCGGGCGGGTTGTGCACAACTAGAGCCAAAAACTGCAGATACCAACTACGCTGTTTTGGGAGCCGACTCCCACGTCTTGGACGAACCGAATGCTTTGCCTCGGCCAGCTGCAAGTAGTGGTGTCTGGGTGCTCGCAAAACGGAAAATGTACAAAGGGGAACACACGTCGACTACGCCTGACGTGTTGCTTATTTGGAGTAATAAGTAATAGTGCTAGTGCTAATACTGGGGGTGGCACATGGGCGATCTCAATCAACATAGGAAATTTTTGTCCAAAAGTACTGAAGAGCGGTTGCCTTCTCAGCGGCTTAAGGTCAAGCTCCTAGTTTGTGGATTTCTCCTATTAATCGGTGTAATTGCTGGATACTATATTTGGTGTTCAGACCTATCATGGCCGTTTTATTTGTCAAGGGTATGCAAATATGTTTTTCCTAGCTTGACCCCAATAGTTGCAGCTATAGCGTTGATATCTGGGTTCAAGACTATTGAGCAGAAAAAAGAGTCAGATGATCGCACCGAGTACTACAAACAGCTGCAATGGGCAATTGACAACTCTCTTACCAACAACGCCCTCATGCGATTGCAGTCACCGAGTCTCATTAGGAGCGTTTTGACTTCGCGCAAAATCGCCGAAGAAGAAAAGGAAATCGCACAGGCAGCTGAAGATTACGCCAATGCTCTTGAGGCTCAACTGCGCAAGGAGTCGAGTAGTCCAGGAAACCTTACGCCAGGTGGGGGTCTCGCTTTTGCCGAACCGGAACGAAATAGGAGTGGAACAAACACAACTCTTCGTTCACTTGGGATAATCCCATATTCCGTTGGATTCATTTGTATTTTTGCGATGCTCCTGCCGGTGCTCATTTTGCACTACGATGACGAAGATGAGGGGAAGGAGAAACTCAAATGACGACACGCTATCCGCAGCGACGTAAAGACAAAGCGCACATTTCGTCAGTCGACCCTGAAATTGTTGCTGCCCTTTTGGAAGCTGCCGAAACTTCACGTCACCGCACAGATGAATTCATGGCACGTCGCTACCCTGAGGATCGTTCGAAAAATAGGTTTTGGAAATCGTATTTTCTGAAGAAGCGCGCGTAGCATTTTCGAACAACAACGTAGTGAGGAAGTAGCCACCGCGGGGATGGCGGGTACCCCACGAAACGTCGCGCTGTTTTTGCCGATAACACCCTCCGGGCAGCTCGGATGTAGCCGTTGCGTCTGTCAGTAATCCAGTTCCTTAACGATGTTGCTGCTGGGTGCCGGCCGGTAAAGTGTGCTACCCAGTCGCAGACTTCGGGTGTGGTCATTTCTTCGCGGTGTTTGTCGATCGCGGACTCGCGGATGAAGGCCTTAGGATCTCAACCACTTTGTTTAACAGGTGACCCCAATTTGTGTATCTCCGCGCTGGAGGTTTCTAGGTCGTAGATGGCGTCGTCAATGAGGCGGGCTTATGCGCGAGGTGACTTGCGCTGTATAGCTATGCTTTGTTGCTGTGAAGTTCGGCCTCTAGCTCGGACCGGGAAAACCCTAAATGCTCGATGACTTCGTCGAGGCCCGTGCGGTTGCCTTGTCTCTGGCGACGCGAACCAGCGCCAGCGTTGCGTCCTGAAGCGTTTCTCGGTCGCGGAAAATCGTTCTACCTCGCAAGCGTCAACGACTTCGGAGACGAGTTTTCCGTGATACGACCAGGCAACCTGCGTGTGTTCCTCGGCAGGCGAAACGGTTCCAGTGTTGCCGTGCTGCGACGCTTCAGTAACCGTGCCCAAAAAACTATTTAGAAATCTATGTAGTTGCAACGGGGGTACGTTTGCGTGACAGGGCTTTGGCTGGCCTTCGGACTGAGGCGTGAGGAGACATCAATCTCACGAAAAGACGTCATCCTTAGGCATTAGCTCTAAAAACGGATTCTCTGAGGTCTTAAAAAGCTCTGGAGCCTAGGCGCCTCCAGGCGACAACGCTCCGGTAACCGGCCCGTCGTCACTCCAACATATCCTCTTTTGCCGCCATGAGCCATAGACGTGACCCACTAATAACAGCGTGATAGAGTTCCACATGCGAAACTAGGCAAAAAGAAAACCCGCCTCCGAGGAGAACGGGGAAACTATGTATCGGATTTTACACGATTGAAAAGGTTTGTCGAGACCGAACCAACACGAGGAACGGTTGTATCGACGACAGTGATTAGCATCTGCGGCCGGGCGAAAAATCTGGGCTAAAGCGTGCATGCCAGTCAACATGGCTTGGGGTGTTCGGTATTGCCGAACGTTCGCTAATGCCGAACGCTTTTTAGCTGGGGTGAGAGATCGTCGTGGCGGTGGGGTGGAAGCGAAAGCCGTAACGATCCGTGCTCAGCGAACTATCAGAAATAGGGGGCCGTGCAACAATGGTTCGAATGTCGCTTTTACACAGGAAGTTCAAAGAAACGGTGGAAGAATAGTTTGCGGTCACCTGTATGAACGCATTTCAGCAGCTTAAGTAGTATTTTATATTTTGTGGTGATGCGCTGGGGAAACTCGCCTGAACGTTTGCTGTCACGTCATGTATGTAAGGTACACGCGCCGGGTGCCCCTAATGTGAGGTGAATCATTCACGAAGCCTTGACGTGAGTTAAAAATACGTGCAAAATTAACGGCTAAGACACACCATCACGGTGTGCAACCTTAAGAAATGTAGACACACGGGCACCCGCCCACAATGTCAAGACCTGTAAGGGGTAAGTATGGATCTCGCAGTCATCACCGACGCGTTGAAGGACTTCAGCACCTTCTCCAGCAATATCGTCAAGTTGTTCCGCCTCATTCCGGACCTGTTTATCAACTTCGGCAAGCTGGGCGACAAAGCAACTGCCCTGCCGAAATAATCACGGCTTAACTCTCAACATCCCACTGATTTTAAACTCAAAGGAGTAAACTCATGCAGGCACTCGAGAACTGGGCGTTCCTCTCGTCTGACGCACACGTAGCAGGCGCACTTCTGACCATTCTGAAGCAGCTCGGCGAAGGCGCAGACGCCATCGTGAAGCTGATCGGTCTGGTTTCCTAAGACCCCCTGATACAGACCCCGCCACAAAATGTGGCGGGGTTTTCCCTTTTGGGAATGCGTGGGAAAACGGGGGTGGCGTCGATAAATAAAAACCAACAATCAGCGCCGATCCGGGGGCAATGGGGTTAAACTTGATACATGGCTGACCACAAGGATGACGAACTCCCAATGATCGACCTCGCCGCCGTAGAAGGCTGGATCGTCGACGACACCGATGAAGACGACCCGGCGCTGCTCATGCCGGACGGGACACCAATCGAAACCTGGCGCGAAAACTACCCCTACGAAGAACGCCTCAGCCGGAGCGAGTACGAAGAACAAAAGCGTGCCCTCCAAATCGAGCTGCTGAAGTGGCAGAACTGGACCAAAGACACAGGTCAGCGCCACATTATCATCTTCGAAGGCCGTGACGCAGCCGGTAAGGGTGGCACCATCAAGCGCTTCAACGAGCACCTCAACCCGCGTGGTGCGCGCACCGTCGCCCTGGAAAAGCCGAGCCCGCGCGAATCCACATCCTGGTACTTCCAGCGCTACATCCAACACTTCCCGGCCGCCGGCGAAATCGTGTTCTTTGACCGCTCCTGGTACAACCGCTCCGGCGTCGAGCGCGTCATGGGGTTCTGCACCGAATCCCAACACGCTGAGTTCCTCCGCGAAGTGCCGATGCTCGAGAACATGATCCTGGGCTCCGGCATCTCGCTGACCAAGTTCTGGTTCTCCGTGACACAGAAGGAGCAGCGCACCCGCTTCGCCATTCGCCAGGTCGACCCCGTCCGCCAGTGGAAGCTCTCGCCGATGGACCTCGCATCCCTGGATAAGTGGGACGACTATACCAACGCGAAGGAAGAGCAGTTCCGCTACACGGACACCGACGAGTCGCCGTGGATCACCATCAAGTCGAACGACAAGAAGCGCGCCCGCCTCAACGCGATGCGCTACATCCTGAGCAAGTTCGAATACACCAACAAGGATCATGATGTGGTGGGGACGCCGGATCCGCTGATCGTGAAGCGTGGTCGTGATCAGATCGGGGACTAGGGAGTAGGCCTATCTGGGAGGCAGCAACGGAAGGGTTGGGACTTTCCCGCTTTTCCGTTGCTGCTTTTGCTGGGGGCTACACGCATGATGTCTCTTCAGCCCCTGATAGGTCCTCGGAGCCGACTTCTTGGGGATAGGTATTTGGGGTGGGATAGTCATCACGAGCGGAGTCGGGATTTTGTGAACAGAATTGCAGATGGGAGTAATGCCCCTTTAGACCCTTAAGCCTGAGACTCGGCTTTCGATGAAGGTGCAACGCTAGTCGGACACTCTAGCATGGGTAGCCCGTCTGTCGTGCAAAGCCACGCTGCTAGCAAAGTGCTGCAGACGGCGGCTTCTACGCGGAGAAACTGTGGGATTAATGGCTGAAACGGACGGACAGGCGGTTAGAGAGTTAATCGTTGAGGCGCCTCAAACCTGCGGGAGGATGCCGGTCTAAGACCACATTCCATATGGACCTCGAGTGTTGTGAGCTGGTGAAACGTCGGGTTTGATGGGGATAAATCGAGGAATTTGGTGCGTGGACGTTGGAGTCTGATGTCGCCTGTACTTACCTGCCAGAAAGGGATGTCGATGGCATAATTGTCATAGTGTAATGGCTATGGGACAATAAACGTTCTTTACCAGGAGATGGAGGTGGGATGGCGAATGAGCACTCGAACGATGCGCAACATGACCCGTGGCAGGGTGATAGCTCGCTCCAGCGACGGTCGGATAATTCGGGAAGCACGTATCCACGATCCAGCGGAAAACCTGGAGAAAGCGTGGAAGCAAACGGGGCAGGCACTGCGGCAGGCGATCGACTCTCAGAACAAGATGATGTTTTAGAAGCCGAGGTGCTAGATCAGGTTAGTAACAGGGTCACGCACGATCTCATGAGCGTGATGCGAGTTGCTCCTTTGCCTCATCCTAGTGAACTTCAAGCTTACGAAGAGGTCGAAGCTGGTTTAGCAAACAGAATTGTCGCAATGGCAGAGGACTCTGCCATTGCGGCGAATGAAGCGACAAGGTCCAACGCCGCAGTCAACTACGCTCTAGCCGAATCAATCCGTGAAGAGGGGAGAGCGGTGAGAAGAGGACAGTGGATGTTTGTCTGCCTAGCGGTTTTGTTTTTGGCTGTGGCGGTAATTCTTGAGCTGCTTGACCGAACTCCATTTGCAACGGGTATGGGGATTCTCGGTTTCTTAAGCCTGTTGGGCAGTATGTTTATTCCCAAGAAGAAGCCCCAATGGGGTCCTTCAGGAAAAGGGGAAGAAAGCTCAGCAAGGTAATGCGGAGGGCCCCACAGTGCGCCCACCCAAAAAGCAAACCCCCACCCCCATTTACCTGGGGATTCTTAAGGCTCTGTAAGTATTGCTGTTCTCTCCTCGAGCACGGTACGATTGCGGTGTTTTACACCAATAGAAGCATCCATAGAAGCTGGAGCACAGCAAAAAGGGCGGTTTCATGACAACAGCGGGTTGGCCAGCATTTGGCGAACCGCCTCGGCTGCGACGAGCCGCAGCGGCAGTAGTTGTGTCC
>NZ_JBSZCG010000012.1:0-380 GCF_054166365.1 Corynebacterium sp. UMB8791
ATGTGTATAAGAGACAGGATCCATACCCTGGAGCACCTGTTTGCTGGTTTTATGCGTAACCATCTTACCGGTAATGGTGTAGAGATTATCGATATCTCGCCAATGGGCTGCCGCACCGGTTTTTATATGAGTCTGATTGGTACGCCAGATGAGCAGCGTGTCGCTGATGCCTGGAAAGCGGCAATGGAAGACGTGCTGAAAGTGCAGGATCAGAATCAGATCCCGGAACTGAACGTCTACCAGTGTGGCACTTACCAGATGCACTCGTTGCAGGAAGCGCAGGATATTGCGCGTAACATTCTGGAACGTGACGTGCGCATCAACAGCAACGAAGAACTGGCGCTGCCGAAAGAGAAGTTGCAGGAACTGCACATTTAGTC
>NZ_JBSZCG010000013.1:0-379 GCF_054166365.1 Corynebacterium sp. UMB8791
CTACCAGCCTGCCAGGTTATCTGACGCTGCCGTCAGAAAAACAGGTTGATTTGCAGTCGTATCTGGAAGCGAACACGCCGAAAGCGACGCTGGCTGATCAGGTGAACTACTGGAGCAACTATCCGAAGTTTTTCGTTAGCCTGATGAAATCTTTCTACGGCGATGCCGCGCAGAAAGAGAACAACTGGGGCTACGACTGGCTGCCGAAGTGGGACCAGACCTACGACGTCATCAAGTATTTCAACATGATGGACGAAGGCAAAGTCACCGGTTATTTCTGCCAGGGCTTTAACCCGGTTGCGTCCTTCCCGGACAAAAACAAAGTGGTGAGCTGCCTGAGCAAACTGAAGTACATGGTGGTTATCGATCCGCTGGTGAC
>NZ_JBSZCG010000014.1:0-375 GCF_054166365.1 Corynebacterium sp. UMB8791
GTGCCGACTTACGGCTCTCCCCGCACCGGGGGCGGTGTGCCGGACGTTATCCTCCAGTTTCTCAGCCTGCAAGGCCACTGTATGTATGGCGTTATCGGAGTCGGTAACACAACGTTCGGGGAAGATTTTTGCTTTGGCGCTAAGGACATCGCCACCGCGTTTGATGTTCCGCTCGTCACCATGATCGACATGGTGCCCACCCGCGAGCAGGCGTACACACTCAACAAGATTAAGGAGCAGTATGAAGAAGTATCTTGAACTGAACGCACAACTCAACCGACTCGACGCTGAGGGTAACCTCCAGGTGGATAAGGATCGAGAGGCTGCACGAGAGTATTTTGTTACTATGTTCCGGAGACTCGTTACACCCTGATC
>NZ_JBSZCG010000015.1:0-371 GCF_054166365.1 Corynebacterium sp. UMB8791
CGGGTCGGCCTTCTCCACGTGGTCGACCTTGGACAGATCCAGCGTGGTGACTTCCTCGGTGCGGATAGTTCCCTCGAAGCCGGCATCGGTGAGTGCCTTCTCCGCATCGCGGAGAGTCTGGCTCTCAACTCGTGGCATCTTAATTTGGTTGCCGCGCGAAACGTGCAGCTCGACAGTCGTTCCGACAGTGAGCTCCGTGCCCTTCTGGGGAACCTCAACGACTGTTCCCTGCTCCTCAGTGGAGTCGACTTCTACCACTTGGACAACGAAACCAGCGGACTCGAGGGTTGTGCGTGCGGAATCCAAAGTCTGACCAGTGACATCTGGAACGGTCTTGGTCTCGATACCGGAAGAGACGGTCAAAGTTACTC
>NZ_JBSZCG010000016.1:0-370 GCF_054166365.1 Corynebacterium sp. UMB8791
GTATTCCACCGTACCGGGGGTAACTATCCCGGTGCGGGCGTGTATCTACAGGATACAAAACCAAGTACCCCAGACTAGAGAGGTTTGACAAGCATGTTCGACACTATACAACTAGCGGTTGGTGCGTTCGAGCCAGCCATCACTGTCCACCGCAACCACGATCAGGGCACCGCCTGGGCGGTCTATGAGTTCTACCCGTTCAGTAACGATGGTGTACTTTACAACGTCGCGCTAGAGGAGGATGTCCGAGCATCGCTTAAAGGCTTGGTACTGGACGTAGCGCTAGAAGACTACACGGCGGAAGAATGGCCTGTTGTGGAGGTCGCTGTTCGCGTGCGAGACATTGACCCCACGATGGACGATGAAGAAC
>NZ_JBSZCG010000017.1:0-369 GCF_054166365.1 Corynebacterium sp. UMB8791
GACCTACATTTCCTGGATTCTCATTCCCGTCGGCGCCTTGGCAATCTATACGCAGCTCTTTGTCGCCGGCGATGATTTCAACGATGCGCTGCTGGGGATGGTCGCCACGCTGGTGCCCATGGTCCCTGAGGGGCTTGTCCTCATGACCACCATCGCATTTGCCCTTGGGGTGGTGCGCTTGGGGCGACATCGAGTGCTGGTCAATGAGTTGCCCGCCATCGAAGGTCTCGCGCGTGTCGACACCGTGTGTGTCGACAAAACTGGCACGCTCACCGAAAATGCGATGCAGCTAGTGGAAGTCGACATCGTATCGGGTGACGGTACCTCCCGCGATGAGGTCGACTCCGCACTCATCGATCTGTGCAAGCT
>NZ_JBSZCG010000018.1:0-366 GCF_054166365.1 Corynebacterium sp. UMB8791
AGAGACAGCTGCGTCACTTTAGGATAGTTTTTCTTCCATTTCTCAATCATGCCGGATAAGAAGGTATTCGCTTCTTCTTTTGAGTTAGCTTGATAAACAGCCTTAAAGTCATCACAGATTTCTTTTCGGTCTTTGACACGTACTTTATGAGCGATATTACGAGATACATGGATACAACAATGCTGATATTTTGCTTTAGGATAAATTTGATGGATAGTATCTTTCATGCCTTTTAAGCCGTCCGTAATAAAAAGCAAGACATCTTGAACTCCTCTGGAGTTAATATCCTGAAGCAGCTCATTCCAAACCTATGTTGATTCAGTTGGAGCAATCGCATAACTCAGTACTTCTTTAGAGCCGTCTTCT
>NZ_JBSZCG010000019.1:0-364 GCF_054166365.1 Corynebacterium sp. UMB8791
ATCTCCATGCGGAGACGGCGACGAGAACCCTCGGACACCAGAAGGTCCGACAACGCCGAAGTAATACCCTGGAACATCTGTGCCGAAGGGCGCGAGTTCCACAACAGTTGGTTGGCGAAATGGAGCGTGACACGAGCGAACTGCCAATCCGAAGGCTCGTAATACTGCTGTTGTGCAGACATCCCTAGCGAATCCCACAAATCCGTGATGATCGGATGCGGATTATCGATACCGAGTTCCGGCATAAACACATCGCCGTCGATGTCGATGGTGGTGATCTCATAATCCGGCTTGTTCCGACGCTCCCGCTCGGAAGACCGCTTAGGCACCGGCCCTCGTGCTCCCATTGTTTACCTCCCTACCG
>NZ_JBSZCG010000020.1:0-42673 GCF_054166365.1 Corynebacterium sp. UMB8791
ATGTGCCAAACTGAGTGCATGACAGATACATCCATCCAACCCACGCTGGAGTTCAAGACCGTCGACTACGAGCCTGACGCTGTGTCATGGACGTCGGCGGTCTTGCGCATGCTTGCGGCCGGTGCCAGCGCGGCGGTGGTGACGTTGGCGGTGTGGTACGTGCTGCACTCCACGTCGCTGCCTGCGTTTAATACCTCGATGGTGACGCGCGCTCTATCCACGGGCGGCTCTTTCGTTGTGATTGTGTGCGCGGCGTTGGCGTGCTGGGCGTGGGTGCGGAAGCGCCTGTCGCGCCCGGTGCGCGTGCTGTGCCAGGCTGTCTGCGGGCTGGCCCCGGCTGGTCTGGTGATTACGGCGTTGGGGATCCCGCTGGCGTCGACACGCCTGTGGCTGGACGGCATCCAGGTGGATCAGGGGTTCCGTACCCAGTTCTTGAGCCGGATGACCGAGGTGGCCACCAACCAGGACATGAACTACCTGGACCTGCCTACCTTCTACCCGATTGGGTGGTTCTGGCTTGGCGGGCGCCTCGCGCACCTGCTGGGCATGGAAGGCTGGGAGGTATACCAGCCGTGGGCGCTGGTATCGCTGGCTGCCGCGGCGTGCGCGCTGGTGCCGATTTGGCGGAAGCTGTGCGGCTCCCTGCCGGTGTCGACGCTGATCGCGCTCGTATCGACGGGCATCGTGCTCACCGAGACTCCTGACGAGCCCTACGCGGCGATCGTCGCCCTCTTCGCCCCCGCGGCCGCTGTCACCGCGTACAAGGCGCTGACGGGCTCCTGGCAGGCCACGGTGGTGCTGGCGCTCTACCTGGGCGTTTCCGCCATGTTCTACACCCTGTTTACTGCGATCGCCGCGCTGACCGTTGTGGTGATCGCGGTGCTGTTGTGGTTCCGCCGCAAGTTCGCGCGCGGCCCCGTCGTGCACCTTTTGGCTTCCGGGGTGGGTGCGCTGTGCATCGCGGCGATTGGTTGGGCGCCGTACCTGTACGAGTCGGCCTTCGGCGGTTTCGACGTGCGCCACACCGCGAACCACTTCCTGCCCGCCCAGGGCACGGTGATCCCGCTGCCGTTCTTCTCCCTGTCCATCATCGGCGTGCTGTCGGTGTTGGGCCTGATCTTCATGGTTGGTCGCCTGCATGTGCCTGAGGTGGCGTCGTTAACTGTGATGGTGGTGGTCTGCTACACCTGGGTGATCGTCTCGATGTTTGCGTCGCTGCTGGGCACGTCCCTGCTGGGCTTCCGCATCGAGGTGCTGCTGATGCTGCTGTTTTCCACCGTGGGTATCTTCGCGGTGGCGGACTTGCGCACTGCTGGCGTCGATTATTACTACCCTGGCCACTTCAAGGAGCGCACGCAGCGCGTGATCACCGCGGTGCTCATCATCGTGGTGGCTGCGGGCACGCTCTCGTTCGTGCAGCGCATCCCGGCGGTCAACGAGGCGCACATTGACCAGGCGTACTCGGATACGGACGGCTTCGGCGAGCGCGCCGACCGCTTCCCGCCGGACCCGGGCCGCTACTACGGCGAGATCGACGAGTTCATCCAGTCGCACGGCTACACCCCTGGGGAGACCGTGGTGTACACGGATGAAATCAACTTCATGGCGTTCAAGCCCTACCACGGCTTCAACGCGTTCACCAGCCATTACGCTAACCCGCTTGGGGAGTTCCACCTGCGCAACGAGGCACTTTCGCAGTGGGCGAAGCTCTCCTTCGACGCCCCCGAGAAGCTCGACGCAGCGATGCAGGAGGCGAAGTGGACGGCGCCGCAGGCGTTCATTTTCCGCGGAACCATGAGCGATGACCCGCGCGAGGACGCCACCGAGAACCGGGATGCGGCGTGGAAGACGCACATCGGCCACGACATCTTCCCGAGCGAGCCGAACGTGCGCTACGAAGGCCTGTTCTTTAACCCGAAGGCGTTCCCCCGCGAGACGTGGGACGCGAAGCAGATTGGTCCGTTTGTCGTGGTGGTTCGCAATGCCGCCACGCCTGAGAAGTAGAGTATGCCCCTGTGACAACTGAGACATCCGTGAATCCCGTGAACCCTGCGAACCCACAGAGCGCGGCGAGCACGCCCGGCGCGCAACAACCTCGGCGCGCCCCGCGCCAGCTGGTGACTGCGACCGTCGTGTCCGGCTTCATCGCCTTCGTGTTGCTGCTGCTGACGCCACTGCTGCCTGTGACGCAGGTGCAGTCGTCAGTGCAGTGGCCGCAAGGCGGCTCGGTGGGGTCGGTGAATGCCCCGCTGATTTCGCTGGCGCCGCAGGAGATTGACATGACGGTGCCGCTGGAGGCGACGCGTCACCTACGTGAGGGCCAGAGCATCATTGTGTCGACGCTGCCTGCGTCCTCGGAGGAGGCGACCGACCGTGGCATGTTTGTGTCCGCGCCGGATGGCGGGTTGGTGGTCAGCTCGATTAATAAGGTGCTCTTCGAGCTGAGCCCCGGCGAGCTGGCGGGCCTTGGCCCGGATAAGCAGCTGCGGGTGCACATCACGGATGAGCAGGCGGAAATTTCGGTGCCGGGCACCAGCTTCGAGGAGGTCCTCGAGGATGACTACCGTCCGCAGCTCAGTGGGTTGTACTCGGAGTTGAAGGAGGAGTCGTCGGCGCAGCTTATCGACGCCGGGCTCGCCGCCAACATCGAGATCAACTCTCGCTTTACGTCCAGCCCGACCCTGGTGAAGTCGCTGGCGATGTGGCTGGGGCTGGCCGCGATGGCGGTGAGCCTGTGGGGGCTGTGGCGCCTGGATCAGCTGGATGGGCGTCGTATCCCGCTGTTCAACCGGCGCTGGCGCACGTTCAAGCCGCTGGACGCGGTGGTGCTGGCGGTGCTGGGGTTCTGGCACGTGTTCGGCGCGAACACCTCGGATGACGGCTTCTTGCTGACGATGGCGCGGGTCTCGAACGACTCGGACTACATGGCGAACTATTACCGCTGGTACGGCGTGCCCGAGGCGCCGTTCGGTTCCCCGTTCTATGACGTGTTGGCGTTGTTGGCGAAGGTGACCACGGCGTCGATGTGGATGCGCCTGCCGACGCTGCTGGCCGCCATTTTGGTGTGGTGGCTGATTTCCCGCGAGCTGCTGCCGCGCTTCGGCGCGGTGATTGCTGACCGCCGGATGGCGTACTGGACTGCGGCGTTTGTGTTCCTGGCGTTCTGGCTGCCGTACAACAACGGCACCCGCCCGGAGCCGATTATCGCGATGGGGTTGACGCTGACGTGGGCGCTGTTTGAGCGCACAATCGCGACGAAGCGGCTGGCCCCGGCGGCGCTGGGCACGGTGGTGGCGGCGTTCACGCTGGCCTGCGGCCCGACGGGTCTGGCGGCGGTGGGCGTGTTCCTGATCTGCCTGCCTGAGGTGTTCCGCATCATGAACAAGCGACGCGCGATTGCCCCGGGCATCGCGTACATAGCGGCGTTTCTGGCGGCGGGCTTCGCCGTGATGGTGCCGGTGTTCAAGGACCAGACCCTGGCGACCGTATTGGAGGCCACCAAGGTGCGCGGCGAGGTCGGCCCGGCGCTGTCCTGGTACTCGGAGTGGGTGCGCTACGGCACGCTGTTCCAGGAAGCTGTCGACGGCTCGCTGTCGCGCCGCTTCCCGATGCTGGTCTTCGCCTTCTGCGTAGTCCTCATCCTGTTTTCGATGGCACGCCACGGCGCGATCCCAGGCACGCCTGCGAAGCCGACGCAGCGCCTGATGCTGATCATCGGGCTGTCCACGTTCTTCCTGATGTTCACCCCGACGAAGTGGACGCACCACTTCGGTATCTATGCGGGTATCGGCGGTGTGGTCGCAGCACTCGGCGCGGTGGTGCTGTCTCACTTTGCGCTGCAGTCGGCGCGCAACCGTTCGTTCGCGATCGCAGCGGTGCTCTTCCTTGTCTCCCTGAGCCTGGCGGGCTGGAACGCGTGGTGGTACGTGTCCTCCTTCGGCGTGCCGTGGTGGGACAAGAACCCGCAGGTCAAGGGCATTGAGGCGAACACTGTTTTGCTCGGAATTACGCTGGTGATTGCCCTGGTGGGCGTCGTCCAGTGGCTGCGGCCGCGCCCTGATTCTGTGCGGGAGCGCGCGGCGGCGTCGCGCTGGGCGGGCGTGATGGCCGCGCCGATCGCCGTCGCCGCGGTACTCATGGTGGCGTTTTCCTGCCTCACCTTCGTGAAGGCGTTTGCGGAGCAGACCCCGAACTACTCGGTGGGCATGGGCAACGTGAAGACGTTCAAGGGTGACATCTGCGCCCTCGGCAGCGAGATCTTGCTGGAGACCGACACGAACGACTCCTTCCTCACCCCCGTCGACGGGGTGCCGCTGGGCCGCTCGCTGGACTCCGGCGTGAACCGCGCGTTCCACCCGGACGGCGTGCCTGCCACGATCGCGGACGACAACGCCGACACCACGGATACGAAATCGGGCGACGACACCGCCATCGAGACCGTCCAGTCCGATGCAAACGAGGAGCCTGAGCTCTCCTCGGATGCACGCAGCGTCGAGGGCAACCGCCCGTTCACGCTGCGCGGTGTCAACGGGTCGACGGTGCGCCTGCCGTTCAACCTGGACTTCAACCGCATCCCGCTGCTGGGCACATACGACGAGCGCGCGACGCGCACGGCCTACCTGGAAACCACCTGGTTCGAACTGCCACAGAAGCGTGACGACGCCCCCCTGCTGGTCACGTCCGTGGCTGGCAAGATCGCGCACCACGACATTAATGGCGTCGAAAAGGAAGGTGCCGAGCTGGTGCTGGAGTACGGCGTGCGCAGCGACGACGGCTCAATAAAGACCCTGGGCGAGGCAGAAATGCTGGACCAGGGGCCGACGCCGAAGTGGCGCAACCTGCGCTACCCCATCGCGGACCTGCCCGAGGAGGCAAACGTGGTGCGCCTCGTCGCCGAGGACGCCTCCCTTGCGGAAGACGACTGGATGGCCGTCACCCCGCTGCGCAACCCGACGCTGCAGCCGCTGAACAAGATGTTCGACTCGGACACCCCGGGCCTGCTCGACTGGTCGGTGGCCTTCCAGTACCCGTGCCAGCGCACGTTCAACCACTTCGCTGGCGTGACCGAGATCCCGGAGTTCCGCATCATGCCTGACGCACCGGGTAAGCAGCAGCTGTCCGGCTTCATGGACTTCCTGGGCGGCGGTGCGCTGTCCACCGCGGAGGCCGTGAACTACTCCTACCAGGTGCCGGGGTACATGAAGGGCGACTGGCAGCGCGACTGGGGTTCCCTGTCCCGCTACCAGCTGCGCACGAACTCCATCGGTGAGGTACCAGCGCTTGCTGAGATCCAGCTCGAAGAGTTCACCCGTTCAGGGTGGTGGACCCCAGGCCCGATGAAGATTCGGGAGGTCTAACAGCTAAGATGAGGCGCCATGCGCGCTTTCTCATCCCTCCGCTCCGTTTTTGTTGCCGCCGCTACCGCCGCCCTTGTCGCGGTCGGTGCGGCGGCACCTGCATCTGCGCAACAGCTGCAGCTGCCGGCGCCGATCTCGCCGTCGTTCCGTCTGCCGAGCCTGCTGAAGTCACAGGGCTGCAAGTCGGAGTACCTGATTGCGGTGCCGGGTGGCGTCAATACGATGCCGGGGCTGCCGCGCAACCTGCCGCACGGCGGGAACGTGTGGCTCACGGGCGTGCTTACCCAGCTGTATACGGGTGGACAGATTCAGCCGTTGTGGATCGCGTACGACGCCGCGCCGTTCGCCACCACGCAGTACCGGACGGCGTCGAATCGTGGCTACGCGGAGACGAAGAAGGCCGTCGCGGGCATCGCGAACGCCTGCCCGAACGCGCGCTTCAGTTTCACCGGCTACTCCCTCGGCGCGGATATTGTGTCACGGATGCTGAATAACATTGCGCATGACCGTGGCCCTATCGCGAAGGAGCGCGTCACCTCGGCTGCCCTGTTTTCCAGCCCCTACCAGGGCGGGAACGGTGCGGTGATGTCTGCGGGAACGTCGCCACACGTGCGGGGATCACTCGGCGAGCTTGAGGGTGGCTACGGCGAGTTGGGCGAGCGCGTGCTGGAGATCTGCAACACCGGCGACATCGTGTGTTCCCCGTCGGAGGAGCAGCGCGAGATCGTCGACCCTGCGATGGACGTCAACCTGAGCAGCGGCGGGATGCCCCGCTGGGTGCTTGACATCGCGCGCGCGAACGACGGCCGCACGAGCAGTATCATCCACTCGATTGGCACACACGGGTCCTACACGCTGGCGCAGCAGCATGAGGCTGCGAACTGGATCGCCAACCACCGCTAGTCCCGCCGACGCGCATGTCCGGTGCACACGTTAGAGTTGTGGGCATGCATGATCTTTTTCATCACGTAAACGGCGAGTGGGTTGACTCCCACGAGATCCCGGCGGATCGCGGCATCGATGGCTCCTTCTACGCCCTGCGCGACAAGGCGGAGGAGGACGTCCACGCGATCGTCTCAGAGACCAGCGACCTGTTCGCCTCCTTCATGGACACCGACGCCATTAACGCTGCGGGCACCGCGCCCCTGCAGCCGGACTTGGACCTCATCGCGGTGAAAGACATCGAGGAGTTCGCCCATAACCTGGGCGTGCTCGACCGCACGGGCGTCGGCTCCCCACTCGCGTTCTGGGTTGAGAAAGACTCCCAGGGCGAGGACAGCGTGCCCTACCTGGTGCAGTCCGGCCTTGGCCTGCCGGATGAGGCTTACTACCGGGAGGACGCCCACGCGGAGACCCGCGCCACCTACCAGAAGCACGTGGCCCGCATGCTGGCGTTTTTGGACCCGGCGTACCTGCTGGGGCTTACGCCTGAGGTGGCGGCGCAGCGCATCATGAACCTGGAGACCCAGGTGGCGGCCAGCCACTGGGATGTGGTGCGCAGCCGGGACGCGATGGCTACCTACAACCCGGTGGAGTTGGCGGAGTTGCCGTCGATAATTGTGACGATGCTGCGCGGCGCCGGGCTTCGCGACGGCCGCGTGATCAACATGATGCCCTCCTTCACCGAGGACTTAGCGACGATGCTTCGCCCCGAAACCCTCGCCGACTGGCAACTGTGGGCGGCGTGGACCGTGCTGCGTTCCCGCGCGAGCGTGCTCACCGAGGAGATCGGGCGCGCAAACTTCGAGTTTTACGGCACGGTGCTCTCCGGCGCGACGCAGCAGCGTGACCGCTGGAAGCGCGGCGTGGGGCTGGTGGAGTCGCTGGTTGGCGAGGAGATCGGCAAGGAGTATGTGGCGCGCCACTTCCCTACCGAGTCGAAGGAGCAGATGCTCGCGCTGGTGGACTACCTGGTGCGGGCCTACGAGCAGCGCATCAGCGACCTGCCGTGGATGACGCCGGCGACGCGTGAGCGCGCCCTGGAGAAGCTGCGCCTGTTCCAGGCGAAGATCGGCTACCCGGAAACCTGGCGCAGCTACGAGGGCCTGACCTTTGACCCTTCCGGCGAGCAGCTAGTGGCCAACGTGCGCCGCGGCGCCGCCTTCGAGCACGACTACCAGCTGGGCAAGATCGGCAAGCCCTCGGACCGTTCCGAGTGGGTGACCACCCCGCAGACCGTCAACGCGTTCTACAACCCAGTGGTCAACGACATCACCTTCCCTGCCGCGATCCTGCAGCCGCCGTTCTTCGACCCGGAGGCGGACCCGGCGCGCAACTTCGGCGCGATCGGCGCGGTGATTGGCCACGAGATCGGCCACGGTTTCGACGACCAAGGCTCGCGTTACGACGGCCACGGCAACCTCAACTCCTGGTGGACCGATGAGGACCGCACCCACTTCGAGGAACGCACCGCGAAGCTGGTGGAGCAGTTCCAGGGTCTGGTGCCTTCTGTGCTGGAGGGCCAGGACGTCGCAGGTGTCAACGGCGAGTTCACGCTCGGCGAGAACATCGGCGACCTGGGTGGCCTTGGTATCGCGGTGGTGGCGTACCAGCTGTACTGCGCCGACAACAACGTCGAGCCGAACCTGAAGGAGCTCTTCCTGGCGTGGGCCCGCGTGTGGCGCTCGAAGGCGCGACCGGAGATGGCGGCGCAGCTGCTGGCGATCGACCCGCACTCGCCCAACGAGTTCCGCTGCAACGTCATCGCCTCCAACGTTGACGAGTTTTACGAGGCCTTCGACGTGGAGCCCGGCTCCCCGATGTGGATCGCCCCGGAGGAAAGGGTCAAAATATGGTAGAGGAATCGTCGCTACAGCCCGGCGCGGAGGGCGCGCACTACCCGCTCAACGAGCAAGGTTCCGAGGAGTTCCAGGTCGGTGGCGTGGAGCGCACCCTGCCGGAGTCCGAGCAGCTCGCGCAGCTGGTGTCCTACATCGAGGCGTCCTACGAGGACTCCTCGCAGTACCTGGCGCTGCTTCCGGACCGGATTACGCACGCCGCGATGCTAATGCTGGGCTCCGCGGTGGACCACCAGATGCCGGGCGTGGCGTTGACCGGGGACGTCTCCGTCGAGGACGCTCCGCTGGGCCAGGTGTTCACCTCATCGAAGGCGCCCGCCAAAGGTGGCGTGTGGGTGGTGTCCTGCTACGACGGGCCAGCGGATGCCCGCGAGTTCTCCTGGCGCCCCGAGGTTGCCGCCTGCGCTGAGCAGGCCGGTGCCCGCGCCTACGACGTGGACGACCCGGCCGGCGTCGCCTCCGCCGTGCATGCCGCGCGCCAGGAAGGCGCGGACGTGGTCGCGGTGTGGGGCACCGGCTCCTCCTGCGGGTTGCTGCCTGCGGGCGCGGACGCCTACGTGCTCACCTTCCCCGCCGAATCCGCCGAAGCCGCTGGGGCCCTCACAACGGCTGACGCGAAGGTGCTGCTGCAACGCGCCTCCGACGCCGCGTGGGAGCAGCCCTCAGTCGAGGGGGCGGAAGTGAAAGAGTACGTCTCCACCGGGGTGATCGCTACCCCGGCCCAGCACCGGCGCAAGGTCCTGGATGCCGCGGAGTTTCTTGCCGGACTTGCTGTGGCCGAAGGCTGACGCGGGCGTGGCGTCGTGGCGCTGGACAATGCCACGGCGTACGTCGACGGTGTTGTGGTAGGCGCTGCCGTTCGTCAGCGCCGCCACCGCCCACGTCTCATCCAGCGTGGTGCCCCAGGAGACAGAGGCGGTCGCTGTGGTGGCCTCGTTGGCCCAGCCCATCTTGGAGCCCTGCACGCCACGCAGACGCGCGGTGCCGAACTGCTGACCAAACCCGTCAGAGGCCACCAGCGACTGCCGGCGCATCCCGTCCAACAGCGGCTCAGCAACCGGGTCCCGCAGGATGGCCGCGATGAAGGTGGCTACGTCTCTCGCCGAAGTCAACGTGGTACCCCACGCCCCGACGCGCTGCGTGCGCTCCAGCTCGAAGTCGGCGGCAATCTCGTCGATGGCCTGCGGGTAGCGGGCGTCGAGCGCCTCGGCGATCGCGTCGTTGGAGACGCGCACCATCTCCTCAACCTGCGCCTTCTCCTCCTTCGTGCCGTTATAGAGCACCCAGTAGCCCAGGTAGAGCTTGGCCAGGGACAGCGCGGCGCGTGGCTCCTCGCCCGCCGGGGAGATCGACACCCGGCCGTCCGGGTGCACCACCGCCAGCGCAGTGCGCTCCCGCGTGTAGCCGGGGTTCACGTGAAACCCCTGCAGCGCGGGCATCAGCGCGCACACCAGCAGCGCAGCAATCCACTTCTTCAACACAGTGCTTCCGCTTCGTTTCGCGCCCTAGAGGTCCAGGATGGAGTCTGCTTCGCTGACGTCCTCGCTGACCGGCTCCGGCACCTCGCACAGGTACACGTTGGCGCCGGTGGCGTCCTTCGCCCCAAGCATCGGGCCGAACGGGCTGAGCGTCGGACCAGCCAACACCTGGCCGCCACCCATGCGCACCGCATGGGACGCCGCATCAACGTCCTTGACGCCGAAGTAGGAGTGCCAGACCGCCGCAAGGCCGTGCTGCTGCAGTCGCGGGTCCAGACGCAGGCCCAAGAACGCCGCGCCCTCCTGCAGCGCAATGTAGTAGCCGCTTTCCTTGCGCAGCTCCCAATCGAACAGCTCCCCGTAGAAGTCCACGGTGGCCTCATCCGGCGCCACGCACTCGTACCACACCGGAACACCCGGCTCACCAGCGGCAACGAAGGCATCCTCCCCCGCCGGGCGCATCAAGCCGAACAAGCCACCGGACGGGTCCGCGCACACCGTCATCACGCCGAAGTCCACCTCCTGGGAGCTCAGCACCTTGCCGCCCAGCGACTCCACGCGTGACTCAATCGAGCCGTCCGCGTCCATGAAGTACGTCACCCACAGGTCCCGCTCCTGCTTCGACGGCACAAACCCCGCCACCGGCAGCCCGTCCTTCCGGGCAACCCGGTACGTCTCGCCCGTCACTTCCCAGCCGAGCACCTTCGAGTAGAAGTACGCTGACTTCTGCACGTCCTTGGTCAAGCAGTCCTGCCAGTACGGCATCCCTGGTGTTCCCTGAAACGCAGGCATTTACATGTTCCTCCACTTTTCCGGATCGAAATCGTCGTTCGCGGTGCGCTCATCGAAGTAGTCGCCGTCATCCCCGCCGGTGCTCACGGTTGCCGTTTGGGTGCCGACGGTGACGGAGTCGGCATCGAAAAGCAGGTGCCCGCGCGCACGCACCACCTCCCCATTGACGCTGACCTCGCCGGCGTTGATGAGCTCCTTGGCGTGCCCGCCGGACTCCACAAGGTTGGCCACCTTCAAAAACTGACCGAGCTTAATGCTCTCCCCCGAAATCACCACATCAAACGCCATGATTACACCACCGGCGGAGCAAGCTTGACCGCAGTGCCCACCGCGGACACCAACATCATGCCGCCGTCAGCGCCCATGGACTCATAGTCCACCTTCACGCCAACCACCGCGTCAGCCCCCATCTCCGCGGCGCGATGCCACAGCTCGTTCAGGGCCTCCTCGCGGGCGCGCACGACCTCGGCCTCCCACGCGGCGGCGCGGCCACCCACAATGTTGCGGATCCCGGCCGCGAAATCCTTGAACACATTCATGCCGACGATCGCCTCGCCGCCCACAATGCGCATGTACTCAGCGATGGTGCCCCCATCGACGGAATTAGTAGTGCTTAGAATCATGCAGCCAGTCTAAGCCACGCTCCCGACACTTAGCGTTCAGCCTGGTCAGTCGGCATAATCGACAAGGTATCGATGTTCACGTGCGGCGGCAAACTCGCCACCCAACGCACCGCCTCCGCAATGTCCTCCGCGGTCAAGTTCAGCTTGCCCTCGTACACCGCGTCCGCACGCTCGGCGTCGCCCGCGAAACGGTTCAGGGAGAAGTCCGTCTTCACCCGGCCAGGGTCAATCTCCGTGACGCGGATGTTGTTCTCCGCCTCCTCCCGACGCAGCGCCCGCGTGATCCCACGCAGCCCGTACTTCGCCGCGTTATAGCCGCTACCGCCCTTGTACGCGTCAGTCGCCGCCACGGACCCAATGTTCACCACCAGACCGGACGCCTCCAGCAGGTGCGGGTACAGGGCCTTCGTCACCCGCATCGTGCCGAGCACGTTCGTCTCGTACATCCACTGCCAGTCGTCGGGGTTGGCGTCGCGAAGCAGGTCGAGGCCCTTGGCACCGCCCGCATTATTCACCAGCAGCCCCACCGGCCCCTCAATTATCGACGCCAACTCTGCCACACTCGCCTCATCCGTCACATCAAGGCGCACCGCCACGCCCCCGATCTCCTCCGCGATGGCCTGGCAGCGCTCCACCCGGCGCGCCGCCACGTACACCTTCCAACCGTCCGCGGCGAGCGCCCGCGCACACGCCTCCCCGATCCCGGCGGAGCCACCCGTCACGACGGCCACTTTCGTTGTCTCTGTCATGGTTGGCAGTGTAGTGCTCGTGCGGGCTCGGCGTGCCTGGGCGTTTGGGTGATCGTCCTGCTTTTTCAAATCTCAGGGTTATACTCTCACCCGCAGTGCGTACCCATTCATGTGAGTACTTCACTGTCCGCAGGAGTTTATTCACCTGCGCCTCTCCGTGGGATTTCGTCCCTCACCTGCGGAAGGACCCTATGGGGCGGCGCCTGATAAGGAGGAATCCTATGGGTTGCTTCATGCTCCAAATTGAGAGACACAGAAAAACTAAAGAGAAAGGGATGCGAAGATGGAAATTCAATCTTCGCATCCCGTGGGTGTGGTTACTTGCGCTAACCGTTGGATTCACCCGCGCTTCTGAAGCAGTTTGGCCGCTCCTTCAGAATGCTCTCATGTAGTGTGTCCCTCGCCACCCTCCAGGTCCTCAAACACCCTGGAGGATGGTTCTATTTTGCAACACAACAACACATCACAACACCATGTTTTGTGTTGTACTCATTGTCCCCCTGACATGTCCCCCTGTCAACCGAAACCCCTCAATGCTCTGTCCCTTCTCGGCTCGCACCGATACTCTTTGAAAAAGTTCCCGCGCTCGGGAACCATTTTGGATTTCGAGCCCACTCCGGTCGACCGACGCTGCCGTTTCCCCAGTTCGCGACGCCTGTCCATGAAGATCGTTCCCCGCATCACGGTTCTCGCGGGAACTTTTTCGACGGGCGGGGGCGGTAAGCCGAGCGGCAGGCGGGGCCGTAGGGGCTACACACCCCGGTACCCTGGCTGGTATGTATTCGATGGAGCAGATGCGATCAGGTCAGTGGTACCTCCCCGGCGGCGAGGAGGCCGACGCCCAACACGCCCGGACGTGGGAGTTGATGGGCCAGGTCAACGCCTTGGGCAACACCGATCAGCCGCGGGCGGAGGAGCTGTTGCGGCAGGTGTTTTCCAACAGTGCGCACGTGCCGGGCCTGTTCGCGCCGCTGCATGTGGAGTTCGGGGTGAACACGCGCTTCGGCAAGGGGTGCTTCATGAACTTCAACTGCGTCATCCTCGATATTGCGGAGGTGACCATCGGGGACGGGTCGATGTTCGGGCCAGGCTGTCAGCTGATTACGGTGGGTCACCCGGTGGAAGATGCGGTGAAGCGGGCTGAGGGGTGGGAGATCGCGAAGCCGGTTCGGATTGGGAAGGACTGCTGGTTCGGGGCGGGTGCGATGGTGATGCCTGGCGTGACGGTGGGTGATCGTTGCGTGGTGGCCGCCGGCACGGTGGTGACGAAGGACGTGCCGGATGACTGTTTGGTGGCGGGGGTGCCGGGCGTCGTGAAGCGAAAGTTTGCGCAGGATGCCTGAGCGGGAGTTTGACCTGGGGCGGATTGGGGAGGGGCTGCCCGTCGCGAAGGTGATTGGGGAGCTGCCGCGCACCGGGCCGCTGGTGGTGGAGGCGCCGCCGGGGACGGGTAAGACGACGTTGGTGCCGCCAGCGGTTGCGAATATTTGCGGGAAGACGCTGGTGACGGCGCCGCGGCGTGTGGCAGTGCGTTCGGCGGCGAAGCGGCTGGCGGACCTGGATGGGTCGCGGCTTGGGCAGCGGGTGGGCTACTCCATTCGTGGTGAACACCAGGACGGTTCGCTGGTGGAGTTCGTGACGCCGGGTGTGCTGCTGAACCGCCTGCTGCAGGACCCGGGCCTGGAGGGCGTCAACGCGGTGATCATCGACGAGGTGCACGAGCGCGGCCTGGACACCGACCTGGTGCTGGCCATGTGCATGGAGACTGCCCTGCTGCGCGATGACCTGTACCTGTGCGCGATGTCGGCGACGCTGGACGCGCGCCGCTTCGCCGACCACATGGGCGCCGAGGTGCTGTCCACGGAGGCGGCGACCTACCCCGTCGAGGTCGCCTATGCGCCGCACGCTGGGCGGATGCAGGGTTCGCGCGAGTTCTACCGGCATGTGGCCACCCTCGCGGAGGCGCCGGAGCGCACCCTGGTGTTCGTGCCGGGGGTGCGGGAGGTGGAGCTCGTCGCCAGCTTTCTTGACGACGCCACTCCGCTCCACGGCCGCTTGTCCTCCGCGGAGCAGGACGCCGCGCTCTACGGGGATGCTGCGGTGGTGGTGTCGACGAACGTTGCGGAGTCCTCGGTGACGGTGCCGGGTGTGCGCCGCGTCGTGGATGCCGGGCTTGCCCGGGTGCCGCGGCGGGATGCCCGCGGGATGACGGGCTTGGTGACGGTCTCTGCCGCGAAAAGCAGTGCGGACCAGCGGGCGGGCCGCGCGGGCCGCCTGGGGCCTGGCACGGTGGTGCGGGCCTACTCGGAGGCGGACTACCAGCACTTTCAGCCGGATGTGGCCCCGGAGATTGCGACGAGTGACCTCACGCAGGCGGCGCTGCAGTTGGCGGCGTGGGCGTCGCCAGACTTGCCGCTGCTGGACCCTCCCCCGGCGCACCACTTGGCCGCTGCGCAGGAGACGCTGCGGCTCATTGGCGCGCTGGACGATCAGCACCGCATCACCGCCCTCGGCGAGAAGCTGGTGCGCATGCCGGTGGATCCGCGGCTGGGGGCCGCGTTGGTGAAGTTCGGTTCGGGCGCGGCGGACACTGTAGCCAAGCTTGCCGACCAGCCCGCGAAACGCCTGGCCAGGCTGGTGCACAAGTCAGCGCCGGTGCCACCGGGCGACGTGATCGCGGCGGCGTACCCCCAGTGGGTGGCCAAGCGCGACGGGGGCGAGTACCTGCTTGCCTCAGGAACGAGGGCGCGGCTGGACGTGCCGATCGGCGCCCCGGAGTGGATCGCGGCCGCAGAGGTGCAGCGCACTGCGCGGGGTGCGGTGATCCGCGCGGCGGAACCGCTTGCGATGCCGCAGGAGCGCGTCGAGGAGCACGTGCGCGCATCACTGGTGGACGGGAAAGTGCGCGCACGCAGGGTCAAAGCCATCGGCGCCATCGAACTGAGCGCCACCCCGATCCGCCCCGAGCCCCACGAGGTGGAAGAGGCACTGCGCGACATCAGCTTCGAAGATTTCGCGCTTGATAGCGCCGCCCTGGCGCTTAAGCAGCGCCTCGACTTCCTGCACGCCACCATCGGCGAGCCGTGGCCGGACGTTACGAAGGGCGACTACTCGCTGGAGGTGGCGCAGTTGGCCAGGGGGGCGTCGATAAGAGAGCTGGACATGCGGCAGGCGCTGATGCGGCAACTGCCGTGGCCGGAGGCCTCAAAGCTCGACGAGCTGGCGCCGACGCGCATCGCGCAAGGCAAACTCGACTACTCGACGGGCCGACCCGTCGTGCGGCTGAAACTGCAGCTGGCGTTCGGGCTGGCGGACTCGCCAGTGATTGGCGGGCAGCGGGTGCTGTTCCACCTACTCTCCCCCGCGGGGCGCGAGCTGGCGGTCACTGACGACCTGCGCAGTTTTTGGAACGGACCCTACCAGGACGTGCGTAAGGAGATGCGTGGGCGCTACCCGAAGCACCCGTGGCCGGAGGACCCGTGGACGGCGACGCCTACTGCTCGGACGAAGCGCACGCTGAATAAATGATGCCACCGCCGACTAGGCCAGCGACCGTCAGCACCGACGCGATGCCGAGGTCCGCATTGCGGCGGTTGTACTGGCGCGGTTTGAGGTGAATCTTGACTGGCTGTGGCAGGTTCGTGATCTGCAAGTTGATGCTGTCCTGCACCGCAACGATTGGTAGCCCCATTTGGGTGGCAAAGCCGAGCGGGATCAGTGCCAGCAGCGGAATGCCCACTGCCAAGGAAGTCTTGGAACACTTCGGCGTGATCTGCTCAAAACCGAGCGGCTTCAGGAAGTCCGGCGCCACGCCTTCATCCGTTCCCGGGTTCGCCACAGCGACTCGGACCGGGATGATTTCCGTGGATTCGTCGCCGTAGTGGGCAACGACTGGCCACTGGTAATCACCAGGATCGACGCCAACAGATGGCGTCAGCTCGATGGAGCCATCGGCTTCAGAAAGGTGCGCCCAGCTGGGGATACTCGTGCCGCTGTACCAGGCTTGGCCCCTCGGCAGCGGTGGGGGTAGTGTTTCCGTACTACCGATAGTTACGGTTGTAACGGGGTAATTGCCCTGCACGATCGCCTGTCCGTGCGCAGTTTCTACCGCCACGGCGTGTGGGGAGGTGCAGGCAAGCATGACTGCACACGCAGCTGCTGTAATCCGGCCACGCATGACCGACCTCCTTCGACGCTTCACGGCTCTCATCATAAGGTAACTTATTCTCCATGACTAATGCCCAATCACACACGGTGACCATGTGGACCCTGGTGTCGCTCATTATTGGCTCCACCATTGGCTCCGGCATCTTCGCCTTGCCGCAAAATATTGGCTCCGTGGCGAGCCCCGGCGCAATGCTCATCGGCTGGGTTATCGCCGGAGTGGGCATGCTCTCCATCGCGTTCGTGTTCCAGATCCTGGCGCGGCGCAAACCGCACCTGGACTCGGGCGTATACTCCTACGTGCGCGCTGGCCTCGGCGACTTCATCGGGTTCACCTCTGGCCTGGGCTACTGGTTGGGTTCCGTGATGGCGCAGGTGGGCTACGCCACCCTGTTCTTCTCCACGGTGGCCTACTACTTCGCCCCGCTGAATAACCGGTGGGTGTTGGCCGCGGCGGTATCCGTGATGACGTGGGGCATCTTCATCATGCTGACCCGCGGCGTGAAGCAGGCTGCCGTGATGAACGTGGTCACCACGGTGGCCAAGCTGGTGCCGATCCTCTGCTTCATCGTCCTGGTCGCCTTCCTCGGCTTCTCCTGGGACAAGTTCACCTTGGACTTCTGGGGAGAGGGCTCGACGATCCCGTTCTCGCAGCAGCTGCAGGGCATCATGCTCTACACGGTGTGGGTGTTCATCGGTATCGAGGGCGCCTCCGTGTACTCGAAGCAGGCGAAGACCCGCAAGGACGTGGGCCGCGCGACCATCATCGGCTTCCTGTCGGTGCTGTTGCTGCTGGTCTTAGTGTCCACGCTGTCCTACGGCGTGCTCACTCAGGAGGAGCTGGCGGCGCTGCCGGAGAACTCGATGGGTGCCGTGCTTGAGGCGGTCGTCGGCCCGTGGGGCGGCGTGTTCATCTCTATCGGCCTGTGCCTGTCGGTGCTGGGCGCGTACGTGTCCTGGCAGATGCTGTGCGCCGAGCCGATCGTGCTCATGGCGAACGACGGCCTGCTACCGCAGTCGCTCGGCGTGGCCAACAAGGCGGGCTCCCCGTTCCGCGCGCAGCTGATCTCCACTGTGGTGATCCAGCTGTTCGTGATCATCTTCTTCGCCAACGAGACGTCCTATAACGCGATGGTGCAGCTGGCGACCATCATGTACCTGCTGCCGTATATCTTCTCCTCGCTGTACCTCATCCTGCTCGCGGTGCGCGGCAAGGGGCTTAACCACCCGAACGCGGGCGTGCGTTTCGACGACTCCGGTCCTGAGGTCAGCCGCAGCGACAACCAGCGCCACCTCATCGTCGGCGCGGTCGGTTTCGTGTACTCGATGTGGCTGATCTACGCCGCCGACCCGGTCTACGTGCTCTTCGGCGCGCTCGCCGTGGTCCCGGGCATCATCCCGTACGTGTGGACGCGCATCGCGAACAAGGAGCGCCTCTTCAACAGCTTCGAGTGGGTTGTGGTGGCGATCGTGATCGCGGGCGCTATCGCAGCCGTGGTCGGCCTGGCCAACGGCTCTCTGCAGCTCTAATCGTTTCGGCGGTCCGGGTCCACAGCTAGCTGTGGCCACAGGACCGTCGCGGTGTTTTCGGCGTGCCGCTCGGCGGAGGCCTCACTGAACGCCTGGCGCATAACAATGCCACCGAGCAGCATGCCCACGAAGGCGTACGGGTTGATGTTCGGGTTGTACAGGCCCTCGTCCATCCCCTTGCGGATCCCCTCCACCATCCGCTCGAGGATTTCGGTTTCAAGGCGCAGACGCCACTGCGACACGAAGGGCTCGGCGCTGGCAATGATGGAGCCGATCAGCCGCACACCCAGCGTCTCGTCGAGGTAGCGCTGCAGGTCAATCATGTATTTTACGAACTCAGCGCGCGTGGTGGGGAGGTAGATCGGGATCTGGAGCGCGATTGAGTCCAGCGCCGCGGTGATCATCTCGCGGCGGTCAGCGTAGCGGCGGTAGATCGTCGTCTTTGCGACGCCACAATCCGCCACAACCTCGTCGATCGTTACAGAGTGCAATCCGCGATCGCGGGCGATGCTGAGCACCGACGCGAAAATCTTCTGCTCGGTTGCTGCCCTACGAGCCGGCCTAAGAATCTTCTGCTGCTTTTCCACGCCGCCATTATTGCATGAATTCTTGCCACCCAAGCCGCGCGCACAGAACAACTACGAGCGTCAATAAGGCGATTCGGACCAACTTGGACCCGCCCTGCAGCACGGTGCGCGCGCCGAGCTGCGCGCCGATCACGTTCGCGATGGCGAGCGCGATTGCCAGCGACCAGTCCACGTAGCCCCCGGCGATGAACACGCCGAGCGCGCCGATGTTCGTCGCGGTGTTGACGACCTTTGCCATCGCCGCGGATTCCAGGAAGGTCTGAGAGAACACGGCAGTAAACGCCATGATGAGGAACATGCCGGTGCCGGGGCCGAAGACGCCGTCGTACCCACCGACGAGCAGGGCCACCGCGACGCCGAGCGCCACCCGGCGCGGCGTGATGATGCGGTTGCCCTCCGACCCAAACGAGGGCTTACACACCACGAAGATGCCCACTGCCAGCAGTAACACAATGATGAGTGGGCGTATCACGGAGTCGCTGACGAGCGCGACGGCCAGCGCACCGCCCGCGGAGGCGGACATCGCGGCGAGCGCGAAGCCCCACGTGCAGCGCGGAACCCCGACCTTGCGCACCATGGTGACCGCGGCGGAGGAGGTGCCGGTAAACGCCGCGAACTTATTCGTCGCCAGGACGGCGGCGGCAGGCATGCCGGTGGTAGACATCAGCACGGGGATGAGCACCAGTCCACCGCCGCCGATGACGGCGTCGATCCAGCCGGCGGTCAGTGATGCAATCAGCAGGACGACAATCATGCGCTAAAGAGTAGTATCAACAGCCATGCTTCGTTGGTGTGTGGTCGTCCCGGTGTCAATTGCTCTCGGTTGGGCGTTCAGCGCGCTGCACCTTCCGGCCGCGTGGATCCTCGGGGCAATCGTCGCATCGGGCGCGGTGGCGCTGCGCAGCGGGCGCGACCTCCCCATCAACGAGCTCTTGTTCACATGCACCCGCGGCGTGATCGGCGTGCTGGCGGCGCTGCCGCTGGTGGGCATCCCGCCGAAGACGCTGTTGCCGTTCCTGCTGCCTGGCCTGCTGGCTGCGGCGAGCATGATCGGGCTGGCGTACGTGGGCGGCGCGGTGCTCGCGCGCAAGGGAATCTCGCAGGAAACCGGGGTGTTGTCGCTGCTCGCGGGCGGTGCGTCGCTCATGCCGGTCATCGCGAAGGAGATTGGTGCCGACGTCCGCTACGTCGCCCTCACGCAGTACCTGCGCCTGCTGGTCGTGTCGATGACGCTACCTGTGGTGGCGGGGCTGCTCACTACCAAGCACGCCTCCGCCACGGAGCACCTGGAGCCCTACTGGTGGATGTGGCTGCTGGTGCCGGCGCTGGTGGCGGTTGGACAGCCGATCGCGAAGGTGCTGCACATCCCGAACCCATCGATTTTCGGCCCGATGATCGTCACCGCGGTGGTCGGCTCCTTCATGGACGTGGTCATCGTGCCGCCAGAACCGCTGAACATCGCGGCGTTCTTGTGCATTGGCTGGGCGTGCGGCGGCGGCTTGTCCGTACCTGCCCTGAAGCAGTTCTCCCGCCTGCTGCCGATCACCATCGTCTACATCGCCGCCCTCATGGCAGCCTGCGCGGGACTGGGTTGGCTACTGGCGGTGTGGCTGAATATCAGCTTCTACGAAGGCTACCTGGCCACCACGCCAGGCGCACTCGAGACGGTGCTGGCACTCACCGCGGAGGGCGGGGTGGGCCCGGCGGTAGTGGCGGTCCAGCTAATCCGCCTGATCTGCATCCTGCTGTTCGCGGGTTACCTGCCGAAGTTGGTCAGTTGGCAGAATCGCAAACGCGACGGCTAGCAGGCTAGTCGTGGTGGTTGAGCACCTCGTGGGCCAGCATGTCCATCGGCATCGACCCGAGCTTGAGCGCCTTGTCGTGGAACTGGCGCAGCGTCATCCCCTGCTCCAGGGCGCTGTCGCGCAGTGAGCACCAGTCGCGGTAGCCGATGGCGTAGCTCGGTGCCTGGCCCGGCCAGCCCAGGTAGCGGTCGAGTTCGAAGGCGATGTGGGACTCCGGCATAGCGGAATTGTCGCGCAGGAACGCCTTGGCGTAGGCGGCGTCCCACACGCCGGTGCCGTCCGGGGTGGCCTTCTTGAGGTGGACGCCGATGTCGATCATGACGCGGGCGAGGCGGAGCCGGCGGGCGTCGAGAAGCCCCATGCGGAAGCCTGGGTCGTCGAAGTGGCCGTGCTCCCCCATGAGCTCCTCAGCGTAGAACGCCCAGCCCTCGCCGTGTGCGGAGTTCCAGCACGCGGTGCGACGCCACAGGTTGAGGTCGTTGCGCTGCATGAGTGCG
Source organism: Corynebacterium sp. UMB8791 (assembly GCF_054166365.1). Lineage (NCBI taxonomy): Bacteria > Bacillati > Actinomycetota > Actinomycetes > Mycobacteriales > Corynebacteriaceae > Corynebacterium > Corynebacterium sp. UMB8791. The sequence goes on from NZ_JBSZCG010000020.1 coordinate 20,381, forward strand.
GTGCCAATCTGCAGGTGGTGGCCCGGGATGCCCTCGTGGAAGACGGTGGTGAGCTCCTGCCAGGTGTGGAACACCTCCTGGCCCTCCGGCACTGACCACCACATGGTGCCGGGGCGGATCAGGTCGTCGGACGGCGGGGTGTAGAAGATGCCGCCGGAACCGGCGTGGTCAATCGCGCACTCCACCTTGTGCAGGCCCTCCGGGATGGTGACGTCGACGCCGTCGAGGTCCCGCATGACCTGCTCGTTGACGGAGTTCATCCACTCCAGCAGGGCGTCGGTGCCGCGCAGGGTGTAGCGCTCCTCCTCGTTGAGGCGCTTGTACGCGCCCAGGATGGTGGCGTCCGGGCCGTAGAGCTTCTGCGCGAGCGCGCGCTGCTCAGCGACGGTTTCCTTCAGCTGCTCCTTGGCCCAGGTGTAGGCCTCGTCGAGGTTGATGTCGCGGCCCAAGAAGAACTCGGAGAAGAGTTCGTAGCGGTCGCGGCCGACGGCGTCATCATGGCGGCCGTGCGGCGCGAGCTCGGTGGACAGCCAGGTGGCCATCTCGTCGAAGGCAGCCTTCGCCTTCTCGACGACGGCCGAGTCCTCCGGCAAGCCCAGCTGGTCGAAGACGCTGTCGCCATCGGCGAGGTCGCCGCACTGCTTGATCACGGCTTCGATCTGGCGGTACGCAGACACATTGCCTGCCGACGCCGCCTCCGAAAGCGACGCGCGATAGCCCGCGAGCGCCGCCGGCACCTTGGACAGGCGCGCCTCGATGTGCTCGAAGTCCTCTTTGCTCACCTTCGGCATCAGCGCGAAGGAGTCGCGGATGGTCTGCACCGGCGAATCGATGTTGTTGAGCTGGCGCAGGTCCTCGCCCTGGTGGTGCAGCTCCAGCTTGAATGCCATCCGGTCGCGCAGCAGCGAAGCGGTGAGGTTGTCGACGTCGTCGAAGTCGTCTTCGTCGTCGGAGGCGTCCGTGGAGTCGTTGAGCGCGTCGACATCGGCGACGACGTCACGGATGCGGTCGGCGACTTCGCCGTAGTACTCGGGGCTGAAGTCCTGCAGGTCGCAGTCGTGGCCTTCGAGGCCGATCTCCGTTGCCAGGGTAGGGATCAGCTCGGCGAGGTCGTAGAGAAAGTCTTCGCAGGTGGCGTCGAGTAGCGAAGGCTCGCGTTCTGACTCGGACGCGTGCTCCTCAAGCAAAGGATTGGTCATGGGTAGGCAGTGTAACCGAGGGACACGCTGAACGTGCACCTCTACACCCCATACAAACCGCATTGTCTACTGAAACGGCCCACTCTAGCTCGATAACTGGACAAAGCGGTCTACTACCGGTACATATATTCACATGCCTGCGACACGGACAGCGTTCCATCACCCAACAACCCCCGCCGCCAAGTGCCTGCACCTCATTCGCCTGCAGGAACAGTGCGTGCGACGCGACCTGATCGCAGCCACCGGCCTCTCGCAGCCCACCATCACTCGCGCCGTCACCGCGCTGGCAAACTCCGGCTACATCGTGGAACGCGGCGACCTGTCCGAGTCCACCGGCCGGGGCAGGCCCACCATGCCACTCGAGCTCGGGGAACCGAACTCGCTGTACGCCGGGGTGGCCGTCGGCACCTTGAGCACCTACATCGCGCTGTTCGACCTCAAGGGGCGCACCCTGCGCAGCATCGATGTGGACATCCCCGTCGCGCACATGAGCCCGGATGACTTCGTGCAGCACATCATGGCCGGGCTACACCGCCTCAGCGCCGGAATGGGCCGCCCGCTCGCAACCGTCGGCGTGACCACCTCGGGCACCGTCAACGAGGACGGCGAGGTCACCGCGGCAAACCTCGGCTGGCACGGGGTACCGATCCGCCAGCAGATGCGGGAGCAGTTCGGCGTGCCCGTCGAGGTGGTCTCCATCAGCCAGGCGATCGTCGGCTCGGAAATGCAGTCGAGCCTGGACATCGACACCCCGCCGGTGATGGCGCTGTTCGCCGACGACTCGCTGGCCTGCGCAATGTCCACCCCGACCGGCGTGATGGCCATCGACGTCGCCAGCGATCACCTGACCACGCAGGGGCTCCTCAACGCCATCGGACAGTCGGCAGTACAGTCACTGCAGGAGGTCGTCGCGCTCGCGGAGCAGCAGTCGGCCACGCGCCAGGCGCTCGACCAGCGCGCACGCGGCCTCGGCTCACTCGTGGCCACGCTTGCCGACGCCCACACCCCCAGCACCGTCGTCGTCGCCGGCAGCGCCTTCATCGACGACCCGCAGGCGCCCGCCACGTTCGCGCGCACGGTGGTCAGCGAGGCCGAGCGCGCCCCGAAGCTGCGCATGATCCCTTCGCACCGCGAGATCGTGCGGGACATCGCGCGCGCGGTTGCACTGGATAAAGTGCTACGTGAACCGCTCTGTCTAGTTTAGATTTGACGCGTTTCTAGAGGATAGGTGTAGAATTTAGCTTCGTTTAATACCGATTAGTCTATAAATCTACACCTGGAGAGCTTCATGCACCTTCCAAAGTGGATGACCGGGTTCGGCGCCCAAGTGATCGCCGGCCTGATCATCGGCCTCATCCTCGGGCTCATCGCCGCGGCCAACGACATCACCTGGCTCAGCGAGACGCTCAGCTGGGTCGGCAGCGCCTATGTGCAGCTGCTGAAGCTACTCATCCCGCCACTCGTGTTCACCGCGGTGGTCACCTCTATCGCGAACCTGCGCAAGGTCACCAACGCCGCGCGCCTTGCCTGGCAGACCCTGCTGTGGTTCGCCATCACCGCGTTCTTCTCGGTGATCATCGGCATCATCGTCGGCACCGTCATGCAGCCCGGCGCGAACTCGTCTGTCGACGCCTCCTCCGCCGCCGAACCAAGCGGCTCCGGCTCCTGGCTCGGCTTCCTGAACACCGTCATCCCGTCGAACTTCTTCGGGCTTGGTGTCAAGGTCTCGGAGACGAGCGCCTCGGTGAACTTCAACGTGCTGCAGATCCTGGTGATCTCTCTGCTCATCGGCGTGGCCGCCATCAAGGCGGGCAAGGCCGCGGAGCCGTTCCTGCAGTTCTCCGCCTCTTTCCTGGAGGTCATCCAGGTGGTGCTGTGGTGGATCATCCGCCTTGCCCCAATCGGTTCGGCGGCGCTCATCGGTAAGGCCGTGGCCACCTACGGTTGGGAGGCTCTGGGCAATCTCGGCCAGTTCGTGCTGGCGATCTACGTGGGCCTCGCGCTCGTGATCTTCGTGCTGTACCCGGCGGTACTGGCCGTCAATAAGGTGCCGGTCGGTGGCTTCTTCCGCCGCGTGTGGCCGGTGACCACCCTCGGCTTCGTCACCCGCTCCTCCATGGGCGTGATGCCGGTGAACCAGCGCACCGTCGAGGAGTCGATGGGCGTGCCGCGCGAGTACGCGGCCTTCGCCATGCCGCTCGGCGCGACCACAAAGATGGACGGCTGCGCCTCCATCTACCCGGCGATCGCGGCCCTGTTCGTCGCGCAGTTCTACGGCCTCGACCTGGGCGCGACGGACTACCTGCTCATCGTGATCGTGGCCGTGCTCGGCTCCGCGGCGACCGCGGGCACCACCGGCGCGACCGTCATGCTCACGCTGACGCTGTCCACCCTGGGCCTTCCGCTGGCTGGCGTGGGCCTGCTGCTGGCCATCGAGCCGATCATCGACATGGGACGTACCGCCGTCAACGTCACCGGCCAGGCCGTCGTCGCCGCCATCGTGGCGAAGCGCGAAGGCATCCTGGACGAAAAAATTTGGGACGCCGCAGAAGACGGCGCCCCAGCTCCCCAGCGAGGATAGCGATGCTACTGCTCGTCCGCTGCCCCACCACTGGTGGCGCGCAGCGCGCCGATCACGAGATCTAATGCCGCGCGAACGTTTTCTACGCGTTGCGCGGTTTCTTCATGCTCGCGGTCGCGCAGCATGCCGTCGATCAGGATGTCCTGTGTTCCGGCAGCCATGAAGCGGGCCGTGTCGCGCAGCGTTTCCTCCGTCAGAGCAATTTCTTCGCCTGACTCGATCTGGGTGTAGATCTTCTTCAGGTAGGCGTCCGCCAGAATGTTGCAGATCTTGTCGTTGAGATGGCCGTGCACCGAGGAGTTGATCAGATGCTTGACCGCCTTGTCGTAGCGCTCGAGGTGCTTCACCAGCCGCGCCACCTGGTCCGGGTACGTTTCGTCGATCACGATGTCATTGACGAAAGACTCGTAGGCAGGGAGGCAAATGTCGCACCCCGCAGCCAGGATGAGCGCGTCCTTGTCGTGAAAGTGCTCGTAGCAGGCCTGGCGGCTGACCTGCGCGTACTTCACAATCTGGGACAACGAAAGCTCATCCACCCGGTAATGGAGCAGCAGTTCCTTCGTTGCGTTCAGTAACGCCGTGCGCGTACGAACCGCGCGCGGGTCCATACTAAGTTCACGTGGTGTCATGAATGCAGGATACCTCACTGAGGCAAGCTCATTGCCCTACCGAACACTCCGAACACGCTCATTGCGCGTTTGACGGCTTCCTCGTAATTCTCGGACTCAGTCGCCGACTTCATAAAGATCGAAAACGCGCCGGAGCACAGGTAAGAAGCCACGTCGGCAGCTTCCTCGTCGGTCATCGGGACGACCTCGGCGCGCATCGCCGTCACCATGTCGTGCAGCATTGGCATCTCGGGCGTTGTAAAGCAAGCCATCAGCGTGGCGTGGGCCGGGCCGTTAATCACGTGGCTCAAGAGGCAACGAACCTCGGCGAGCTGCGAGAACAGCGCCTCCAGCGCAGGAGGCATCTCGCCGGTCTTCTTATACGTCTCGATGTAATCGTTCACCGCCGGGGCCAGCGCGCGCTGGATTGCTGCCTTGACGGCGGCGTCGCGGTCCTTGAAGTGCTCGTAGAAAACCTGGCGGCTCATCCCTGCCGCGTTCACAATCTGGGACACCGTGATGTCCTCAACCCGGTGCTCATTCAACAACTCGGTAGTTGTCTTGATGATCGCGTTCCGCGTTTTCACAGCGCGGGGGTCCTGGCTGAGTTCTCTTCGAGCCATACGACACCAACTCCTCTCTGGATGCCCACAAAAGCACCTAATATGCCAGACATGAACCTACATAGCGCAACAGTGGATCTCTTACGAACCCTTATCCAAAATACGTGTGTCAACGACCTTACCCCAACTTCGGGGGGAGAATACCGCAACGCGGCCACGCTCGAATCGTTTTTCGACGGCGCTCCCGTGCGCATCCAAAAGTATGAACCCACAGATGGGAGGGTGTCTATCGCGTTTACCATCGAGGGTACCGACCCCTCCGCGGAGCCCCTCACGCTGCTCGGCCACACGGACGTAGTGCCCGTCGATAAGGAGCAGTGGACGCACGACCCCTTCGGCGCCGAAATTATCGACGGCCGACTCTACGGCCGCGGCGCCACCGACATGCTGTACATCACCGCCGCGATGGCCGCCGCCACCCGCGACGTGGCCCTGAGCGGCAAACGCCCGCGCGGCACACTGACTTTCGTGGGCGTGGCGGACGAGGAGGCGCGCGGCGGGCTCGGCGCCGGCTACCTCTCGCAGCTCGACCCGGAGCCGTTCAGCTGGAAGAACTGCCTCTCCGAGGAGGGCGGCTCCCACCTGCCGGTGCGCGACGGCTCGGACGCGATCGTCGTGGTGATTGGTGAGAAGGGCGCGGCCCAGCGCCGCCTCGTGGTGCGCGGGGACGCCGGCCACGGCTCCGCCCCTCACGACCGCGACATGGCCGTCACCAAGATTGGTGAGGTTGCTCGCCGTATCGCGTCGGTGCAGCCCTCCGTGACCACCGAGCAGCCGTGGCCGGACTACATCCGCGCCTGGAAATTCGACCCCGAGACCGAGGCCGCCCTGCTGCGCGGCGAAGGCTACGAGGCGCTCGGCGACCTGGCGCGCTACTCGCACGCCATGAGCCACCTGAGCATCGCACCGACGGTGCTGCGCGCGGGCGAGGCCATCAACGTACTGCCGTCCATGGCCTACATGGAGCTGGACATCCGCCCGCTGCCCGGCCAGAGCCAGGAGTGGATCGACGAGCAGCTGCGCACGGCGCTCGGCGACCTGGCCAGCGAGGTGGAGATCCAGCACCTCATCACCGAGGACGCCACCATCTCCCCCACCGACTCGCCGCTCTATCAGGCGATCTGCGAGACCTACGCCGAGTTCTTCCCCGACGCCGTGGTGGTCCCAACTATCGCCGCCGGCGGCTCGGACCTGCGCTTCGCGCGCCGCAAGGGCGGGGTGGGCTACGGATTTGCGATGCACGCCCGTGAGCGTCACCTGGGTCAGGTGCTGGATTTGCTGCATGGCCACGACGAATACGTGGATATCGAGGACGTTCACCTCACCGTGGACGCCTACCGCAGCCTGATTCGGCGCTTCCTCGACGCCTAACCGGGTGTGACAGATGGGGCTGATGTGACATACTGGCGGCTATGAAAATTCGCACAGCTGCACTCACCGCACTCATGGCCGCCACCGTTTCTACCGGCGTGGCCTCCGCTGACGCCATCGACGACGCCCTGGCAAAGCTTCCCGCAGGCCAGATCTCCTGCGATCAGGCATCCCGCTACTGGACCAACGACGCCGACTTCAACGCCAAGAAGCGCCAGGCCCAGACCATCGCAGCCTTCGACCGCCGCGGCCCGCAGATCCAGGCCGCGCTCGGCCGCGTGGAGGAAGCCGCCAACCGCTGCGGCCTGCGCGGCACCACGGGCGCGCCTGCAAATAAGCAGCAGCCTGCCCAGCAGAACGCGCAGCCAGCGCAGCCTGCCCAGCAGAATGCCCAGCCGGCCCCCGCACCCGCACCGCAGGGCACACCTGTGATCACGCTGGCACCCGCCAACGTGCCCACCTTCGACATGCCGGTCGCGGGCGCGGTCACGCTGCGCCTGCCGGACCTGTCCGTCATTGCCCGGGAGCTGCTGGCCAAGTACGCACCGGGTTCCTCCCTGCCGTTCTAGGCCGTTCTAGCGGTTAGACAGCAGACCACTCGTAGCAGGTCTCGCCCCCGGACGTGATGCGCACGCCCGGCGCGGGGTCGAGCCAGGCGGTCACCGTCGCGCGCTCCGAACCGGATTCGAGCGCCACGGTGATCGCCTCATTTGTTTTGTCGGTCACCTCGAGGGTGGCGGTTTCGAGCCAGCGGTGGCGGCGTCGAAAAGCGATGAGCTTCTTGTGCTCCTCGAAGATCCACTGCCCCAGACTCGAAAGCTCCGCGGGGCTGGCTGGCAGCGGCGGGCGCACGGGGTCGTCGGCGGCGAAGCCCTCCCCGCGCAGGCCCTCGAAGCCCTGCTCATCGCCGTAGTAGATGCTGGGCATGCCGGGCAGCGCCATGAGCAGCGCCGTGGCCACAAGCGCGCCGTCCTGCCCCACCTTCGAAGCAATCCGGTCCACGTCGTGGTTGCCGACGAACGTGTTGGGCACCATGTGCTCGCACAGGTCGCGGTGGCGGCCCAGCGCGTGGTCAAGCTCCCAGAAGTTCACGTCCTTGATGGAGGACCACAGGGCCTTCCACAGCTCGTATTGAGTGACGGTGTCCAGGGTGCCCGCCGCGGCGATCTCGGCGTAGTCGCCGTGGATGACCTCGCCCAGGAAGAGCGCGTCCGGGAAGCGCTCGCGCACGCGCGCCAGCACGGTGCGCCAGAACTCCGGCGGCACCGAGTACGCCACGTCCAGGCGCCAGCCCGTGATGCCGCGTTCGAGCCAGTAGCACATGACGTCGGTGACCAGGTCCGCCACGCGCGGGTCCTCGTGGTGGAGGGTGGCCAGCTCGCCGTGGCCTTCCCAGTCCGTGTCGCCGGCCAGGCCCTGCGCCACCAGCGGGTGGGTGCGCGCGACGTGGTTGAACACGCCATCGAGCATCACGTGGATGCCGCGCTCGCGGCAGGCGGCCATCAGGTGGTCGAAGTCCTCGTTGGTGCCCAGGCGGGGGTCGATCTGGAAGTGGTCCAGCGTGTCATAGCCGTGGGACACCGATTTGAAAATCGGGCCGAGCAGCAGCCCGTTGCAGCCGAGCTCGATCAGGTAGTCCAACCAGGGCTCGAGCTGCCGCAGGCGCGGCGCTTCGTCGTGCTCCTCGCGGATCGGTGCGCCCGTGGCGCCCAGCGGGTAGACGTGCCACCAGATAATGTCTGACGTGGACAAGTTCCTCACACTTTCTATTGAGCAAAGCTCAGTACTGTAGGGTGGTGTCCATGACACAACCACGACGGAGGCTCAGCGTCGAGCAACGCCAGGAAGAAATCCTCGCCGCTGCCACGGACATCTTCTCCACCACACCTTACGTGGAAGTCTCCACCCAGGACATCGCCGACGCCTGCGGTGTGTCCCAAGGCCTCCTCTTCCACTACTTCGAATCCAAGGCAGGGCTCTACACCGCTTTCCTCAAGGCACACACCCAGCCGCTTTTCGACGACCACCTCGACCCCAACACCGACACCCACGAGGCTCTGCGCAGCACCCTGGAGCGCTACCTCAACCACGTCGCCGAGCACCCGTTCGTGTGGCTGGCCGGTCGCCGCGGCGGCGCCGAACCCACCGAGGCAATCAACCTGCGCATTGAGATGCGCGACGCCTCCGTCGAAACGCTGTGCTCCCTGCTGGGCCGCGACGACGAGCACGCCGCACGCGCCGCATCCGGGATGCTCGGCTTCCTCGACGCCGTCTGCATCGACTGGGTCGACGAAAGCTGCCCCGCCCCCGAACGCGACGACATCATCGACACCGCCATCGGCGCACTCACGGGGGCACTCGCCGCTACACAGAAGTAGCACTTCGAGAGGTCTATCCCCTAAACTTTGCGCATGCACAAGTTGACCTCCGGCGCCCTCGTTGTCGCCCTGACCGGCACCGCCGTCACCGTCCCCGCCACCATCAACCCCACCGCCCACTACGCCGAAGCGCAAGGCCTCCTCGGCCTCGGCGGGCAGGCGTTGCAGGGGCTCGTCGAAAAGGGCGAAGCCAAAGTCGCCGAACTCGAATCCCAGCTATGGAAAGCCGACCTGGCGCTCAAGGGCGCGCAGGCTGTCCTCGAGATGAAGCGCTGGGGCGTCGTCCTCGCCATCGGCGAGGAGAACAAGAAGGCCAAGCAAGCCGAGTACGACCAGCAGAAACTGCTCGTCGACTCCGCCGAACTCCTCGTCCGCACCACCAAGACCTCCCTCGACGCCGCACGCAAAACACTCGCCGTGACCAAGAAGCAGCTCGAGGACTTCAACGGCAAAGACCCATCCGCCTACGAAGACGCCCCCGAACCCGACATCAAACCCGTCGCCCTGCCCACCAACCTGCGCGAAGCCCTTGAGAGCATCACCGCGCAGCAGGAGGCAGTGGCCAAGCGCCAAGCACTTTTCGACGAAGCCGACTCCGCCTACACCAAACACAAAAAAGAAGTCGACTCCAGCTGGTTCAGCTGGCTCGCCCCCTCCAACACCAAGGAGCTCGAGGGCCTGAAGAACCGTCGCGACGCCCGCAAAGCCAAACTCGACCTCGAACAAGCCCGCCTGGACAACATCACCCGCTCCATCGAACTCTTCGAAGCCATCGAAGCGGAAACCCCTGCACATGACGGCCACGGCGCCGACCGCTACGACGCCACCACCCCCACCAACATCGACGACGCTTCTCGACAGCTCGAGTTCGCCAACAGCACCCTCGAAGCCGCCACCCACCGCAAGGCCAACATCGAAGCCAACCTCGCCGCACTCACCGGATGGCAAGAGCGCAACCCATTCACCGGCTTCTGGCACAACGCCGACAAGTGGACCCTCGAACGCGCCCTCCGCGCCGTGGACAACGAAATCACCGACGCCACCAAACGCATCGCCGACAAAGCCGCCGCGCTGGAGGAACTGAAGAACGCGCCCGCGGAGACAGAGGCTTCTGAGACCGAGGCTGCCGAGCCTTCTGCAACGGTAGAGCCTTCTGCGGCTGCCGAGCCGACCGAGGAGTCCGCCCCGCGGACACCGGAACCGTCGGAATCTGAAGCAGCTCCGGAACCGTCGGAATCCGAAGCTCATGCTGAGCCCGAATCCCCCGAGACTTCTTCGGAGGAGTCCGCGGCAACCTCAACACCAGCGACAACGTCTACTTCAGCTCCGGAAGAGTCCGCCCCGCGGACACCCGAAGCTTCCGAAAGCGTTGAACCTGCAGACACTTCCGCCGAACCCGAAGATCAAATCGATATCGACGAGCTCACCCACAACCTCGACGAGGCAAAGAAACTCGAGCAGGACATGCTCGATCTGCAGAAGCTGCTGCAGCAGTACATCAACAAGCCTGAAGCCGAGACAACCAAGCCGTCCGAGTCGCCCCAGGATGAGGCATCCGAGGCTGAAGCACCCGAGGCTGAGGTCTCACCAACGACCGTGACCGAGGTGTCCGCGGCAACCACAGCACCAGCAACAACGGCTGCCCCAACCTCGGAGGTGTCCGCCGCGCGGACAACGGAGGAGACAGAGCCGGCCGCTGAAGATTCCGCCGCGCGGACAACCCCGACTGAAATCCCTTCGAGCCAGCAGTCCGCCCCGCGGACAACTGAAGCCGCAAAGCCAACCACCGAGGTGTCCGCAGCAACCTCGGTACCTGCGACGAGGCCGGGAAGTTCCGCGCCGCGGACAACTAGCCAGGCGCCGGAAACTACGCAGCAGGCCAAACCAACGCAGCAGACGGAAGGGGCTGCGAGTGGGGCGAAGGGGTCGTCGGCAAGTAGTTGGCTGTGGCTGATCCTGCCGCTGCTGCTGGCGCTTGGGTTCGGCGGTGCGGCGTACGCGGACCTGATTCCGGGCGTGCGGCTGCCGAGGATGTAGCGCGCGCACCAGATTCCTTGTTTTCCCTTAGTGCCAGGATGGTTGTGAACGTCAATCCATAGGAGGTTTTGTTCATGACCGACCCACAGTTACCTGAGTTGGTGCCGTCAGCGTTGACGTCACCACCGACCGTTGCAACCCCGGTAAGGACCCACGGGGGCAAGACTAATCTGGTTCATCCACGCCGGACGCTCGATTGCGAGCTGCGGCATCGCCTGGTTGAACTGCTTGACCACGGCGTTGAACTGGTCCTCGTAGATGACCAGGCTGCCCGCCATCGCGCCGACCAGCAGGCCGAGCGGGATGAGGTACATCGCTGGGTTCGATGCAGACGAGGTCTCGGTAATGCAGCGTCCAAGGGAGCTGCCTTCCTTCGGAACTTCCGCCTTCACCAGCTGGATGCTGAGGTCCGTCGGCTGTTCTGCTTCGACCTCGAACAGCTTGGTGGTGATCTTCCCACCCTTGGCTGCCTTCTCGGACGGGATGCCGTACTCGCCAGCGATCTTCATGACGTCCTCGGACGGGTTGGTCACGCGCAGCTTGTACTTGCCTGGCGTGACGTTGCCGTAGGCAAACTTTCCGTTACCGTCGACGGTTGCGCTCAGGGAGGTCTTGTTGTCCTCCGAGATGAGCTCAACCTTCGCCTCCGTGAGCAGGCCAGCCGGCAGGCCGCTGAGCACACCATCGATGTAGCCCTTCGGGGTCTTGCCCTCAGACACAATCACGTGTGCGTTACCCCACGAGTTCTTGTTCGGGGTAACCGTCAGGATTGACGGTGGGTCCTCCTCGTAGATGCCCTTCTCTTCCTCAATACCCGGGCTACGACGCGGCTGGTCAAGGTCGGCCTTCACCAGCGCCTTGTTGTGGTGACGGGTGCCTGGCTTCAGCGGTGGCAGCGCAGCGGTGAGGAAGACGCGCTCGCCTGGCAGCAGGGTGCGGTTCCAGTCGCTCGGCAGGTCGATTTCCATCGGCTTGCAGTCGTTGGAATCGTCTTCGCTCGTACCTTCCTTCCACTCACAGACCTCGTCGGTCAGGGTGACGTTGTACATCGGTGCGGCGCCACGGTTCATGATCTCGTAGGTGAAGTACATGTCTTCATCCACATCGAGGGACACTGGCTTGTTCTTATCCACACCGAACCGTGCGTTGACCTTCTTCTCCACAGAGGCAGAACCAATTCTTGCCACTGCGTTATCAGGTGTCGACGCCACCATCTGCCCCTTGCTGCCCGTACCGCGGGCCGTCGCGATGTTGTTCACAACGGACATGTCCTTCTGCGGCGGAATCTTCGCGGAGGCAAACACGTGCTCGCCCGGCTCCAAGGAGCGATTCTCTGGCTTCTCCCAGCCCTCAGGCCAGGTGATCTTGGCATCTCCCAGGAATGGGTCATCCAGGGTGATGTTCTTGATGATCTCGTCGGTCTCGTTGGTGATCACGAAGCCGTAGATCAGGTCCCAGTCCTCAGGGAGGATCGGGGCGCTGTCCATATCGTCGGCATCGTACCCGCGGACACGCTTGCTCAGCTTGAGCTGCTTCTCCGTCAGGTGGACGCCCGGGATTGCAACGTCCTGACCAGGCTTGACCGGAACGTACATTGGGTCGACGTTCTGGATACCCTGCGGGGTGAACACCTCGATGGTGGAGGTACCCGGCAGCGCCTTGTCAAAGACGAACTTGCCGTCCTTGTCGGTCGCGACCGCGCTGGTCTGACCACGCGGGTCGGTCGCGGTCACGATGACGCCCTCGACTGGGTTGCCGGAGCCGTCGTCAACAACGCCTTCGACGTTGCTTCGCGGTGCCTTGATGCTGACAAGGCCAAGCTCGATCGCCTTGTCCTCAGTGACAGTAACCTTCTTCGGCCAGCCCTTCGGCTTTGGCCAGCCATCTGGGACGTCGAGCTCAATGGTGTACTCACCTGGCTCAAGGCGATCCGTGGTGAAGTAGCCGTCCTTGCCAATCTTCACCGCTGGAAGTGTCTCGATAGGCTTGCCGTCCTCGTCAAGGCGTGGGCTGCCGTCCTTGTTCTTTGCGGTGCCCTTGATGCGAACCGTGCCGCCCTTGATTGGGTAGTTGCCGTCATCAAGGAGCCAGCCGCTGATCGTGCCTGGTGCTGCACCCGGCTTCGGGTTCGGCGTCGGCTTGCGCTCGAGGTAGACCCGCAAGTCGCCGTTCGTCTTGCCAGCCTCGACAACGACACGCTCGTAGCGCGGCGTATTGAAGCCCTCCGGTGCCTCCACCTGGACGACGTACTCGCCCGGCTCGAGACCGGAAGCGGTGAAGATACCGGAATCGTTCGTGGTGACCTGCGTAGATCCACCACCGAGGCGGAGGATGTTCACCTTCGCGCCAGCAATCTGCTCGACTGGATTGCCCTCGCTGACGCCGAGCACGTTGCCCTGCAGGGTACCTGTGGTCGGGGTGTTCTCAATTGGGATCTTCTCCAGCTTGATGTCCTGGGCGTAGTTGTCCAGTCCAGTCTCGATGACAACGGTAATGTCCGCGCGCTCGAGGTAGCCCTCCGGCTGCGCGATCTTCAACTGGTAGTTACCGGTTGGGATGCCGTTGCGGCGGAACGAACCGTCAGCGTTAATAGCCACCGGGTAGCGTCCAGCGTCGCCAACAAGGACCAGGCCGGTCTGCGGCAGCGGAGCATTCGTCGCCTTGTCGTAGACACCACCGATGAAGTTACCGGTTTCGGCCTCCACCTCGCTCTTCTTCAGCGTGATGGTCGGGACGACACGCTCCTTACCTGCGTCGACCTTGACCGGGATGTTGTCCACCGGTTCGTAGCCAACAGGCTGGGTCACCTTGAGGCTGTAGGAGCCAGCTGGGATGGTGGCGTCGTCAAATGTGCCGTCTTCGGCGACCTTGACGTCGATGGTGTTGCCCTTGCCGGAGGTCGGCTCGAGCGAGATACCAACGTTCGCGACCGGTTCACCGGCTTCGTCCTCAACGTTGCCCTTGATGGTGCCCTTCGTCGGCTTCGTCTCGAGGGTGATGTCAAGAGCCGTTTCCTCTGCAGGCTTCACCGTGGCGGTCAGACCGCGAACCGACTTGAACTTCGCCGGCTGCACAACGTCAACCGTGTAATCGCCCACCGGGACCTTGGTGAAGGAGAACGTGCCGTCTTCGGCAGATTCAGATTCGATCGGCTGCTGGCCTGCGCGCTGCAGCTTGATCTTGACCTTGCCAACAGGCTCGCCGTTCTCGTCACGGACAGTGCCTGCAACGTCGCCGATCTCGGCGATGAATTTAATCACGCCCAAGTCAGCTTCCTTGCCTGGGTAGACCGTCAGTGGCGGAACGCTTACGCGCTTGTAGTTGTCCGGGGACTTGACCTCAACATCGTACGTACCTGCTGGCAGCTCTGGCACGGCAATGTTGCCTTCGTTGTTGAATTCCAGATCGATTGGATCGCCGGACTCCGGTACCAGTCGGATCTCGGCGCCGTCGACAACCTTGTTGTTCGAGAATTCGACCTTGCCCTTCATGCTGCCTGGCTTGCGCTGCAAGGAGACCTGGACAGGATCCGTACCCTGGCCAAGCACGACCTCGAAGCTTTCGCTCTCACCAGCGAGGTGGGTGTCAGTCTCATCGACCTTCACCGTGTAGGTACCCGGCTCCATCTTGTCGAATGCAAAGCTACCGGACTTATCGGTGGTCTGAGTCTTTACTACCTCACCGTTCTGGATCAACTGTGCTTCGACGCCTTCGATGGCATTGCCGCCGTCGTCAAGCACGGAGCCGTTGAGGCGCTTAAGGTCTCGGGTGACCTCGATGGTGATCTCTTTCTGATCACCTGGCAGCAGACCGTTCACGGTGAGGTTGTTACCGGTGTACTCGCCAGTCTTCGGGACCTCAAAGGTTGCGTTGCCTTCGCTGAGTCCCTCGACGACGAACTTGCCGTCCTTGTCAGTCGTGACTTCTTGCGTGCCTTCGTTCGTCACCTTGACGGTGGCGCCAGCAACTGGCTGCTTGTTTTCGTCGACGACGGTACCGATCACCGTCGCGGACTCGTTGGTCACCCTGACGAATTCCTTGTTATCAGCTGCTGTGGTGCCAGGCTTGATGGTGACGCCGGACTTCGATCCGCCCTTGTGGCGATCCGTCGGCTCAACCTCAATCGTGTAAGTACCTGGGCGCAGCTCGTTGAACTCGACCTTGCCGTTCACGTCACCGGTGCCCTTGGTCTCTGCACCGTTTTCATCAATCAGCTTGATGACTGGTGACGCGATAGCACGGCTCTTCTCATCCATGACGTGGACCGTCATGGATGCATCTTTACGACGCAGCTTCACATCGCGAACGACGTTGCCCGCTGCATCGACCTTGAGTTCAATAGCCTGGGCCTCGTCGTATGCTGCAGAGTCGTCAATGGTGACCTTGTAGGTACCGACTGGAACCTTATCGAAAGCGACCTTGCCGTTTGCGGTGGTCAAGTCCTTGTTGATTTGCGTCTTGTAAGCGTCAGACTGTGTGCCCTTAAGCCGCACCTTCACACCGTTTACTGGCTGCCCTGCATCGTCAGTGACGTTAATCGTGACGGTGCCCGGGTTACGGGTGACGGTGTAGTTAGCACGGCCACCTGCAGCCCACCTCACTGTGACCTTACCGTGTGTGGAACCATGAATGTCGTTTGCCTCAACCTGGACGATGTACTCACCAGCAGGCAGGTTGCCTGAGGTATACACGCCGCGCTCGCCTTCGGTCCAGGTAGTGTCGACGCCCTTGAGGGTCAGCTTAGCGCCACTGACTGGCTCACCGGCCTCATTACGGACGGTCGCGACAATTGGAGCGCGATTTTCCTTGAGGTCGAACTCAACCTTTGCAGGCTCTCCAGGCTTGACGGTGACAGACTTGGTCGTCTCGTCGAAGCGACCATCACCCGAGTTTCGGACCGTGACCTCGTACTTACCTGGCAGCAGCTTCGCGGAACCGGTATTTGCAAAGGAGAACTTACCGCTCGAGTCAACGCCACCGAAGTCGACGTACGCGCCGTTCTGGCCCTTTGCTTCCACCGAGACACCACCCGAAGCAGGCTTCCCGTCGATGCGGACGGTGCCTTCGATGCGTGAGGTTGCTCGGTCTACCTTGATGTCTTCGACAGTCTTCCTCTCCGCTGGCTTGAGCGCCGAGAACTTCTGCGATGCCTCTGCGTAGGTGCCATCGCTCGCGGCAGCGACGGTTACCAAATCAGCCCCGGCCGCAACCTTGTTAAAGGTGTAGTAGCCGTTCCAGTTCGTACGAACCGTCTCATTGCCAACTCGAACTTCGGCATTCACCACTGGCTTGCCATCGTCGTAAATGACGCGACCGTTGATCTCGCCTGGGTTCTTCTTCAGCGTGATCTCCTGGACTTGCATGCCATCCTTGGGATCAATCGTGACGGTTCGAGGAGCATTTTCGAACGTGTACTTGTCGCCCAGGTCGCCCTTCGGAGAAGTCAGCTTGAGATCGTAGGTGCCTGGGTACAGCACCTGCTGGACAAAGCCGTTCTTATCAGTGACGCCCTTACGTCCTTCAGCCCCGTTTGCCTTCTTATGGTTCGGGCTCGGAGCGACTTCCCACGTCACGCCCGCAGCGCCCTCTTCACCGCCGAGGAACTGGAGAAGGAGTTCCTTCGTCATAAAGTTCGGCTTCAGCGGGTCAGGAAGATCGTAGGTTTTGCCGCCTTCAGTCTTATTGACAGGCACTGACGTATTCAGTTCGTAGGTGTAGTTATCAATTGCATCGACCTTGACCTGAACTGTCGCAGTGGGCTTCACGCCTGCAACAACGAACTGGCCGCGACCGTCCGTCTTCACGCTCTTGCCGTTTACAGAGACCGTGGCACCAGAAATTGGCTTATCGAACTGGTCAAGCACCACGCCCTGGTAGGAAGCCAGCGTCTTGGACACTGTGGCGCGCACAATCTTAGTTTCGCCTGGAAGCACGAACTCATAACCGCTGCCTACGACCTTTCCGTTCCGGTCGATCAGCTGGACGGATACCTCACCTGGGTTGACAACACCGAGGTCGTATCCTGCTTGATTCTTGTATGGGTAGTCACCCCAAGTCTGATTGTTGTATTTCAGGCGAATCTTTCCGCCATCAAAGTTCTCGTTGCTTGGGACCTGGATCTCTACCTTAGCGCGGGCCTCTTTCAACGTTGGTCGGAAGTCAACTCCGTCGATCGTACGGTTACTAATATTCACCGTTCGTGAAACGGTATTGATGTAGTCACCAGAGAGCTGGAAGCGGTAGCTTCCATTGTCCAGACCCTGAATCTTGTAATCCCCAGAGTCCAGGAGAGATACCTTCCGGACCTCGCGTTTGTTTTGGTCAAACACTGTGAGGGTAAGCCCCTGCGCAGCATTGAACGAGTAACCAGACGGCAGGTAAACCCTACCGCTTACCTCCTTGCGCTGCAGGTAGAACCTGATTTCACTTGGCCGGTTCCCTGGGATTTTGAACGACTGTGCTGATGTAGGGAAGTACTCATCCGAGCCGCTGTACCAAATTTGGTAGTCGCCGTAGCTTCCGGTTAGTTCAGTCGACGACCAATTCCCATGACCAATTGAAGCTCCGTTACTCGGGCCAAGGTCGGTACGTTTGATCTGCAGGCTACCTCCCGTGTTCCACAGCGGGTAGCCATGACGATCGTGCATATGGACCAAAACGGTCCCCTTGCGCTCCTCAAGTTTGATATTGAGGTAGGACTGCTGGTCAGCACTGATTGTAACGCTACCGCTTGACGTTGAAGTCTTATCGTTCAGGCGAGCTTCCCAGCCGTACGTCCCAGCATTGAACTTCTCGCTCACAAACCAGCCGTTGCCACCAACTTGAACTGGGCGCCCATCAATCTTCAGGTCAACATCGGAGGCCGAGTAGCCATTCGGTACCTGTACAAGGCCCGCTACCCAACCTTGTTTGGGGGCTTCTGGTTTCTTTTCCTCAGCTTCACGGTGCCCAAAGCCTCCCTGAAGGCGACCTTGCTCGAAGCTTCCCAAGAGCTTTCGATCGAGATCGTTCGCAGACTCAATCCACAATGAGTGGACGTCAGACTGTGGGAGGTAACAAGGCGAAGAGGTGGTGCACTTGGAGGAGAGATCAAGCTTATAGGACTTCCCGTCAGAGGTGATCGGAAAATCAAACTCGCCTAGAGTCTCAACAACTTCAGCACCCTGCTTGATCTGGACTTTTACCTTACCGATCGGCACGATCGGCTTTTTGGACTCCAGCCAAGGAGTGATTGTAAAAAACCCGGAGATAGGGATTGGATATCGCGCCGACCCTACAGACTGTATCGCCCACGAAATTTTTCGCTGCCCCTTTTTAGTCACTTTTGCCTGCTGAATGGGCAAATCAGTGATAACAGTTGCCGACGCCGACGGCAGCGCCACCTCGGCGGCGTGGTCGCTCACCGCCGGGACGGCCATCCCACCGATAGCTAAAGAGAAAGCGGTCGCCGTAGCAACGGCCGCTTTGCGAATGCTGGAAAACAGCCCGCGTCCGGACTTACCGTTTCCGGTCATTATGGTCTCCTGATTCGTACGTTATTGAGAGAAATTCGAAGCCTAGGAGCAAGCGCACAGACTTCTCCTAAGTAATCTGTACAAATATACGTCGTTTACCACCGTCAACTCAAGCTAAGAGCTACATATATGCAGCGCAAGAATCGCAAATCCCCTCTTCGCACCGCTCCAATTATCAACGCCCCCTCCGACCTGCGCCCTTAGTCCAAATCAATCAGGCACCCCCAACACACGCCGGGCAAACCTTGCAAAAAGCTGAGAGCAGCGGGGTCCCCCTTTGTTTCCACATTTCGCTGATTGCCGATGAGGGAATGAGTGCCAAGAGACGCAATTCGAGAAAACGTGACCAATATACACACAGGTCAGCAAAGGCCTAGATTTCAAGGGGTGCGTCTTTTGGCACCGCCTCAAAGAATAAAGCAGAAACCCCAGCCCACACGCGGTGGACTGGGGTTTTATTTGGTGCGCCCGGAGGGATTCGAACCCCCAACCTTCTGATCCGTAGTCAGATGCTCTATCCGTTGAGCCACGGGCGCGGTGTTTTGCTGCCTTGTAAGCAACGAAAGAGACTCTACACCGAAACTGCGAGTGCAGCAAAACGCCTGTTAGATGCCCAGAACCGCCTTCGCAATAAAGAAGTAGATAATCAGACCGGTGGCATCACAGAACGTAGAGATGAACGGGTTGGAGAACACGGCTGGGTCGGCGCCAATGGTCTTAGCGATGATTGGCATCACGCCGCCCACGGTTGCGGCCATCGTGCAGACCAGCAGCAGCGTCAACCCAATGACAATGCCCACCGACTGCCCGAACACCAGCCCTGCCAGTACAAACCCCAACGTGCCAAGCACGGCACCGAGCAGCATACCCACCCGCATTTCGCGCCACGCCACCTTAGCCACGTCGCGATTACGGACGTCATTGAGCGCGAGCGCGCGGGTCACGGTGGTGGCGGCCTGGTTGCCGGTGTTACCGCCGGTACCCGTCAGCAGCGGGATAAATAAGGACAACACGACGGCCTTCTCAAGCGTGTCCTCGAAGATACCGAGCACCTGCACGGTCAGAATCGCGGAGACCGCAAGCACCAGCAACCAGACGATACGGCTCTTGACCAGGGCCTGCACCGGCGTTGAGAGGTACGGGCGCTTCAGGGACTCGGACGCACCCAGGCGGGCGGTGTCCTCGCTGTCTGCTTCCTCGACGATGTCGTGGGCCTCGTCGTATGTGAATATGCCCACCAGGTGGTGCTCATTATCGACGACCGGCAGCGCCAGCAAGTTTGACGACAGGAACCAGCGCGCGGTGTCCTCTGCCTCGTCGGAGGCGTAGGCGTACTGCGCTTCCCGCATGACCTCGGAAACGGGTTGGTTGGCGTGGGATTGGAAGAGGCGTCGTAAAGAAACGATGCCTACGAGCGTGCGGTGCGCATCCGTGACGGGGACGGTGTAGATCGTCTCCAGACTGTCGACGTTCTCGCGGAGATTATCGACGACCTCCTTGACCGTCATCTCTGGCGTGACCAGCGGCACCTCCGGCGACATGGTGCGGCCGACGGTGCCCTTCTCGTAGCCGAGGACGACGTTGGTGACGCGCTGGTCGTCCTCGTCGAGCTCGTGCATGAGGCGGGCGGCAACCTCGGGAGGAAGCTCGTCGAGGAGGGCCACGCGGTCCTCGGCGCCGAGGGCGTCGAAGAAGCCGACGACGGCTTCGTCGCCAAGTGCGGTGACCATGTCTGCCTGGTGCGCCGGGTCCAGCACGTCGAAGACGACCGCAGAGCGCTCCGGCGACAGCAGGCGCAGAATCTTCGCACCGTTTGTGACATCGGTGCGCTCAATCATCGCGATGATGTCTTTGAGGCGGACGTGCTTCAGCTGCTCCTGAAGTTCCGACAGCTCCTCTATCTCAGGGTCGTGGTCCTCCAGCCGCCGCTCGAGCTCGTAGAGCTGCTCGGGGTCATTGATCTTCATCTCCACGTCCTTTCACCTCACCGCTTCCTGCCAAGTCAAGCATTGCAAGCGTAGCCGCACTTACCCCCGGAGGTGGAATAGCGCACCTTTTTGTTCAGCGAACTACCTGCATGTTTTGCCTATCCCTTTACGTTCCTCGCCTTGGGCGGGGGTGAGAATGTTAAGTTTTACTGGACAGAAACGATATCAATCTGTGACATACCTGTACTGCAGGTCCAGTGCAGCGTTTTCGCTCTTGAGCAAAGGACAAGTTTATGGCATACAGCACGCGCACAAAGCGCATCTCCATCGCTGCCGGTGCGCTTTCCATCGCGCTGGTCGCCCCATTCGTCAGCGTTTCGACGTCCGACCTCCCCGCAGCCCACGCCCAGACAGTGGCGACGCAGGCATCCGACTTCGACACGCCAGAAGAGGTCAACTTCTGGGACGTTGATTCGGTCAAGCTCAAAGACATCGCCCTGAACCCTGGCGACAAGGTAGAGACCTACTACAGCTGGACGACGATCGGCACGTACCGGTGGAAGGTGACCTTCGACGACCTCGGCGTCCTGACCGTGGGGCGCCCGGACGACGGCTTGGCGTTCAGCAGCAAGGTCGGAAAGACTATCGAGATCCCGATCAAGGTCACTCCGATCACCGGCGAGCCGTACGAAGCCACGCTGAAGATCACCGTCAAGGACGAGAAGCCAGCGGAGGAAACCACCACGCCGGAGACGACCTCGGCAGAAACCACCACGCCGGAAACCACCACGGCTGAGTCCGAGGCACCAGCAGAGTCCTCCGAGCCGGAGGCGCCATCCGAGTCTTCCGAACCGGAAGCACCAGCCGAGTCGGAGGGGCCGTCGACAAGCGAAGAAGCTCCAGCCCCTGAGGCGCCGAAGTTTGACTTCGACAAGACCTACGAGGCCGAGAACTTCTGGAACAAAGAAACAGTGCCTGTGCCGGACGCCAAGCTCGAGCCCGGCGACAAGATCGCGTCGACCTACTGGGACAGCACCACGCGCTGGCCGGTGACCGTCGATGCGGAGGGCAACCTGACCATCGGGAAGCCGTGGAACAAGATCACCTTCAACAACGCCATCAAGGCTGGTAGCGCGGATATTCCGGTCACCATCACGCCGAAGAAAGGCGAGCCGTACTCCGGCACCCTGAAGGTCAAGCTCACCGACACCATGCCTCCCGCCGAGTGGGAAGGCGACCTGCCGGACTTCAGCAAGATCTACTCCGTCGACTTCGAGAAGCAGCGCGTGAAGCCGGTTCCGGGCCTCACCCTGCCGGAGAACGTCACGATTGAGCGCAGCGGCGCGAAGTACCCGCTCTGGTCCTTCACCAACCTCAACGGTGAAGTGCAGGTCAACGCACCTGCTACCTTCACCCCGGGCGTGTTCGACCTGCCAGTCAAAATTAGCGACGGCACCTCCACCGTCGAGCGCACCATCCGCATCAACGCCACCAACCCGCAGACCACTGGCGGGGAAATCGCGAAGGGTATCGGTGGCGTCCTCGGCCCAATCCTGGGTGGCCTGATCGGCGGCGGCACCGGTGGCATCGGCGGCGCTATCGGTAACTTGCTCGGCGGCCTCCTCGGCGGCGGTGGCTCCGGCGGCTCTGGCGAGGACGGCAAGGGCGGCTCGGGCGGCGGGCTGCTCGGCAGCCTGAAGGGCGCGCTCGAGGGCATCGTCAAGGTTGAAGACGGCGCGATCCGCATCGAAAACAACGGCAACAACAACGGCCATGTCACCGTCACCGGCAACGCCAACCCGACCGTCAACATCTCCGACAACGGTTCCAACAACGGCAACCCGCAGGTCAGCGTCGTTGTCACGGATAACGCCAAGGTCCACGACAACGGCAACGTCACCATCACGGGCAACGCGAACCCGACCGTGAACATTTCCGACAACGGCAACAACAACGGCAACCCGAACGTTGTTGTGACCAACAACGCGAACCCGACGGTCAACATCACCGATAACGCGAACAACAACGCGTCGAACAACGGCAACCCGGACATC
>NZ_JBSZCG010000020.1:42773-59234 GCF_054166365.1 Corynebacterium sp. UMB8791
AAGATCTCCGATAATGCCAAGGCGTCCGTCGTGGTCACCAACAACGCGAACCCGACCGTCAACGTCTCCGATAACGCTTCCAATAATGGCAACCCGGACATCAAGATCTCCGATAATGCCAAGGCGTCCGTCGTGGTCACCAACAACGCGAACCCGACCGTCAACGTCTCCGATAACGCGTCGAACAACGGCAACCCAAACGTCGTGGTCACGGGGAACGCGAACCCAACCGTGAACGTTTCGGATAACGCCAACAACAACGGCAACCCCGACATCAAGGTCTCCGACAACGCTAAGGCGACCGTCGTGGTCACCAACAACGCCAACCCGACCGTCAACGTTTCGGACAACGGCAACAACAACGGCAACCCCGACATCAAGGTCTCCGATAACGCGAACCCGAACGTGCAGGGCATCCCGCTCAGCTCCGGCGGCGGCTCCTCCAAGGGCGGCGGCCAGGGCGGCGAAGGCCAGGGCGCTGGCAATGGCGGCTCCTCAAACCTGAACGCGCGCGTCGGCGCCGAGGGCGGCATCTCCGACCCACGCTGCATCGCGACCCTGGTCGGCCTCGGCCTTCCGCTGCTGGCCGCAATCCCGGTTGCACTGTCGAACCAGCTCGGTATTCAGGCTGCGGGCGTCGATAAGAACTCGATTGACCGCGCACTCCGCGACACCGCACGCTCCCTCAACGTCGACGCAAACACGCTGACCGCGGTCGGCGGCGGCCTGGTCGGCGTCGTGGTGACCCTGCTGGCGATCGCCGGCCTGCGCAGCTGCATCCCGAACGTCAAGGACATCGACATCACCGTCGGCAGCTCAGGCAACCAGGACCAGCAGCCGACCGGCTCGGTGACCACCACCGCGCCAGTCGTCCCCACCACCCCAGCGAAGTAAGGGCGCCGGGCGCTACTCGAACACAGTGCGGTTCGAGATGCGCCCCAACCCCTCAATCTCAATCGTGACGACGTCCCCGTCGCCCACATAACGCTTCGGGTCGCGCGCATGCCCAACCCCGCCCGGCGTACCAGTCAAGATGGTGTCGCCGGGGTTCAGCGGGTAAATGTGCGAAATGTACTCAATCAGAAACTCCGGTGTAAACACCAGGTCAGACGTCGAATCGTTCTGCACCACCTCGCCGTTGAGGCGCGTCGTGAGTTGCCCCGCACCCGCCCACTCGTCGCGAGTGGTCAGCCACGGCCCGAACCCCGCCGACTTCTCCAGGGACTTGCCCTGGTGCCACTGCAGGGTGGAGTACTGGTAGTCGCGCATCGTGTAATCATTGGCCACCGCGTAGCCCGCGATGTAATCAGCCGCGTCTGCCTCTACTACTCGACGCGCCCTCTTCCCAATCACAACCGCCAACTCCCCCTCCCAATCCAGGGCTCCCCTGGCCCATTCGGGAACGTTCACATCGTCGTAGGGGCCGGTGAGGGCGTCAGCAAACTTAATGAACAGCGTCGGGACTTTCGGCAGCTCACGACCCATTTCCTTGATGTGGTTCGCGTAGTTCAGACCGACACAAATGACCTTGCCCGGGCGAGGCACAACTGGCGCGAGATCCTTGTCCTGGAAGGTGACCTGCTCCCCGTCTGCCGCGGCAAGGTCCTGCCAGTTTTCTTGGGCGAGGAGCTCGCCGACATCTTGAAAGCCGAGCTTGACTGCGGTCGTTTCCCCGGTGCGGCGCGCGGCGGTCGTGGTTCCGCCTGGTTGGCGAAGTGTCATCAGTTGCATAGTGCGATTCCTTTCGGTGCGTGTGTGTACGCACGACGCTACCGGCCCGCATATGCGCGCGCACCAGATTCGCCAATTCGCGCGAACGGGCTCGGCGTTTTCCCAGTTCGCTGATGGGCTGGGAGGGAATTTGGTGTCCCTCCCAGCCGATTGAGTGCCAAAGGACGCAATACGAAAAATCGGCCCGGACATATGACCAGGTCACGAAAGTGCTAGACAATAAGGGCTACGTCCATTGGGCGCTATGACGCCCCATGGAAGGACATCGAGGCCTTCCTGGATCGCATGTCCCCCGGCGGTCTCTCGTCCGTTCCCCAGTCCCTGCGGTATTTGATTGACGACGCCACCAGGGCATTCCAGCAGGGCTCCGCCACCGAACCCCACTCGGCTCGTGTCCCGTCTCGCGTGGATACTCCCCAGCGCAACATCATGGACATCACTGGGGACTCCACCGAGATCGCCTCGGAGATCGACGGCGCCGTGGAGGGTTTTCGCCGCGCCCACGACCAGGCCATCGCCGTGGACCCGGCGGACGGCACGAAGGCCTCGGACACCCGGACCTTCCGCTCGCCGCGGGAGATCATGTCCGAGCTGCGCCGCGCCTATACCGCGGGCACACAGGTGCGCCTGCACTACGTGGACTATGCGGGTGCCACCAGCCATGACTGGATCTCCATCGTGATGATGACCCCCTCCACCATCTCCGCGGTGCTCGAATCCACCGGGGAGAGCCTCACGATCCAACCCCACCGCATCGCTGCGGTGGACGTGCCGTGCTAGAGGTTATGACGCAAGTTTATTGAATTCCAGAGTATTTCTGAACATCCGGCGAGCGAAGGAAACGCCCGGCCATTTCCACAGCTGGCTGAGAAGAATCTCCTTCGATTACAAGGGACGCAATCGCCAATTCCCCTGTCGTTCCAGCGAACCAGCCATTGGAAAGCTTGCCATCAATTTCTGCTGTACCAGTCTTTCCGCCAAGTGCACTAAGATCACTCAACGACCTAGCTGAACCGTGGTCAATTGTTGATTTCATCATCGTCCGGAGGCTTTGAATAGTTGTATCGCTGACATGCTGGTCTGCCTGTTTATTCACTACTGTCTGTTCGCCTTGAATGAGCTGTGGAGGAACAAGCAAGCCGCCGTTAGCGACAGTCGATTGCATGAGCGCAATCCCAAATGGACTAGCTAGAACCTCGCCCTGTCCAATAGAAGCCTCCACACGAGGAGGTCCAGCCGGTGTCCGCGGCACCGAACCAGTAAGTGTGGTCATCCCTGGTACGTCGAAGTCGGAGCCAATTCCGAGTTCTAAAGCAGTCCGTTGCAGATCATCTTCTCCCAAACGATCCGAAATGACCGCTTGGGTTGTGTTACATGATTGGGCGAAAGCTTCTTCCAGTCGAACGCTACCTAGATCGAAGTCATGATCGTTGGGAATCTTGCGTCCAGCGACGGTGATATTGCTAGGACAAGGTAGTTCCTCATCCATGCTGACTGCCCCTGCCTCTAGTGCCGCCGCTGTGGTCACAGTTTTGAACGTCGATCCCGGTGGGAATAGCCCGGTGAGTGCGATTGGCCCTTGGTTATTTGCCTTGTCATTTTGTGCAACGGCAAGGACACCTCCTGTTCTAGGATTGAGCACGACTAGAACTGCGGCACGTTGCTCACTGTCCACTGCTTGTTTTGCTGCGCTTTGCAGTGTGTTATCCAGAGTGGTTACGATTGGCTGAACTCGGCGAGGCGGCTCAGAGGCTACCGTCGTCATACCTTGTGAACTCTCAGCGCGTATCGACCATCCTGAATTAGCATCGAGCACTGACTCCCAATATTTGTTCAATTCAGCATCCATCGGAGAGTTAAGAGTTTTGGACACGCTTAAGAGACGCCCCTGCTCCACAGTGGAAATTCCCTCAAAGGTCCTAAGTTGCTCTTGTATCTTCCGGAATTCTTCCTGCCTCAAAGTGAGGAGCACGGTGTCTTCATCCTGAGACTCTCCCAAGGTCTGCTCGATCCACTCCTTAGTCGTTGTGGGAGACACTGGTGCAAAAATCTGGGCCAATTCCTGCGCTCTAGAGGCTATATCTTTGCGACCTCGTACCTGAATAACTTTCGTCCAGGTCATATAATCATTGCCCAAGCGATCTTTAATTGGAAGATCGTACTGTTTATCTTCAGCAAAAAAGAGTGCGGAATCATCGCTCAACTGAGCTTCGAAGATCGAAGGCAACCATTGAGGCTTACCATCCTGTCCACTAAGGACGAGCCGACCATTGCTCTCCAACTCCACACCATCTTTGGACCAAGTCACATGAGTATTCTGCTTTCCATTGGAAATATCAGATTTTTCGATGTTGACCTTCACACCATGAAGTGACTGCCGAAATTCATGAAGGGCGCGCTCCGGGTCTGGATGATCCAGATACCGTGCAGCCTTGCTGTCATCTCCCGCGTTGAAAGCTTTGAGAAATACGTCTGAGTCTGATTCCCACGGTAGAGCTGAACAGCTGCTCAACATCACTGCGGAGAGCGAACAGAGTGCAATCACCGACTGACGGAAACGATTGTGCTTAGTCATCATGGGAGTGACGTTAAGTGAGACGCATTGGATGCCACCAATATCACATAATGCAATTGTCTCATTTCATTCACATATAGGCGATGGTAGAAGTGTGTATTCAAGTGGCAGAAATTCTAACGAAGAGCGTCCACGAGCAGTCTAGCCACTTCGCCAATAGCACCATCGTGAGTACTCATTGCTTGTTCTGGCACCACCTGTTTCAGCATGATGGACACCACAATGGGCTCCTCGCCCTCAACCTGGATAATCGAAGCTTCACCATGGAGAAGTCCTACAGTGCCCGTTTTTCCATAGATATCAACGCCGCTTGGAGGAAAGCCTGAAGGAACACGGTGACGCCACACCTGCAACCCCAAGAGTTCACACATAGATCGACGTACCGCTGCACTATCGTCTTTCCAAACCTGTTCCAAGTCATTAGTTATTTCCGCCAACGAAGAGACTGCAGAAAACGCTATATCTGTACTACTCCCCCCTTGGGATTGAACATATTGACGCAATTGTTTCTCCGCCGTCACTAAGCTATTCCGATCTTGCAAGTCATAATGAGGTGGAAACCGTTTAAGAAATGCTTCTCGAGCCCACGCAGGCAGTAGACGCAAAATCTCGTGGGCGGCCACGTTATCTGACACCGATGCGACTTGTTTCATTAAGTCTCGGAGACTCACGTTCACTGCGTCATCAAAGGCAGCGAACCCATACCCTTCGTAAGTTCCTTTGGACGGTGCAACGTCAACACGAAGACGAGGATCCAGATCACCTCGTTGAATCGCTTCCAAAGTGAGGTGGAGGAGCCGGATTTTATATAAGGATGCCACCGAAATTTTCTCGTCTTGTTTGCGTCCGATAGTCACCCCATCGTGCAGTCGCGATGCACACCACCATCCCTCACACCCCGACCGCGTCAACACGTTTTCCAGGGCCATCTCCATCCGTGCAGTCATTGGTTAATCCTTCGACAAATTCTTTCGGCGACCGCCATGGCCTCGGCGCCATTGTCCATCCCACCTCGGCGAACCACTACATCCACGGAAAAATCGAAACGGGAAGGAAGCTCAATAGCATTGTCAAACTGGTGAAAACCGCGAAATACCAAAGACATCCCCTCCCCTCTTCCAATCAATAAGCCCCTACCTAGAGCATCCTCTGAATCATTAATTTCGCAAGACACACCCGACCGAAATAGCTCTCTCGCCAAACCACTGGCTGCACTTGAATTGTCATTCAGGTTCTCCACCAGCAGATTCAATTGAGACAAGGTCTTATCCAACCTTGAATACCCCGGCGGCACCACTAGATCACGTGACAGAGAAAACTGCCTCGCACTGCGGTGAGTACCCAAGGGAACCGGAGCTTGAACAAGCCCCGCATGAATAGCGCCTTCTTCAACACGGGCAAGAATCTCAACAGAAGGCAGTGACGACAAAACTACTCCATCATGCTGCTGTGCCTTTGCTGCAATACGCGATCCTATCTCGCTTGGAAGCGCACTACTGATGGCCAAACGAAACCCGCTTTGCGCACCACTTCGGATACCGTCAATCATCGAATGCATAGTCTGAAGATCGCGATTAATCACCCGGGCATATGGAAGCAAGGTCAACCCTGCCTCGGTTAGTTTCACTTCCCCCGCCCCTCGGATAAATAGCGGTGTACCTACACCAGCTTCTAAGCGCTTAATGGCATTGGAGACAGGCGGCTGACTCACTCCCAGTCGCGCTGCCGCCGCTGTAAAACTACCGGTCTCCGCTAAAGCCACGAAATACTGCCATTGGCGCAGATTTCCCGTCTGAGCAATCATGGGTCTCAGTATAGTGGAGCACGAGTTCGCACCACTGCAGCGTAAAATGATGTCTTTGGCTTGAGCAACACCGTCGCGGTGGCGTCGATAAACAAAAAGGAAGTGACACACAGCGTGGGCATTGGAAACGGACCGCTCATTGTGCAGTCGGATAAGACCGTGCTGCTGGAAATCGACCACGAACAGGCGCAGGAGGCACGCACCGCGCTGGCACCGTTCGCGGAACTGGAGCGCGCCCCAGAGCACGTGCACACCTACCGCATCACCCCGCTGGCGCTGTGGAACGCCCGCGCGGCAGGGCACGACGCGGAGCAGATCATGGACGTGCTGGAAACCTACTCGCGGTTCCCCGCCCCGCAGCCGCTGCTCATCGACATTGCCGACACGATGGATCGCTACGGGCGGCTGAAGCTCATCAAGCACCCAGCGCACGGGCTCGTGCTAGAGACGACGGACAGGGCTGTGCTGACGGAGATCCGGCGTCACAAAAAGATCAAGCCCATGTTGGGCGCAGAGATCGACGAGGACTCGATCGTTGTGCACCCTTCCGAGCGCGGCAGGCTCAAGCAGGAACTGCTGAAGGTCGGCTGGCCCGCAGAGGACCTGGCGGGATACGTCGACGGCGAGGCACACCCCATCGAGCTGTCGCAGGAACACGAAGAATGGCAGCTGCGCGACTACCAGGAGATGGCGGCCGATAGCTTCTGGGAAGGCGGCTCGGGCGTGGTAGTGCTGCCATGTGGTGCGGGCAAGACGATGGTCGGCGCGGCCGCGATGTCCAAGGCAAAGGCCACCACCCTGATCCTGGTGACGAACACCGTCGCGGGCAGGCAGTGGAAGGACGAGCTAGTGCGCCGCACCTCCCTGACGGAGGATGAAATCGGCGAATACTCCGGAGAGAAGAAGGAGATCCGCCCCGTGACCATCGCCACCTACCAAGTGGTCACGCGCAAGTCGAAGGGCGAATACCGGGCGCTGGAGCTGTTCGACTCCCGCGACTGGGGCTTAATCATTTACGACGAGGTTCACCTGCTGCCTGCCCCGGTGTTCCGCATGACCTCCGACCTGCAGTCTCGCCGCCGTCTGGGGCTCACCGCCACCCTGGTGCGCGAGGACGGCCGCGAAGGCGACGTATTCAGCCTGATCGGGCCTCCATTGGCACTGAGACACTGGCACAAGCAACACAACAAACCCCAGCCAACACAGTGGACTGGGGTTTCATCTGGTGCGCCCGGAGGGATTCGAACCCCCAACCTTCTGATCCGTAGTCAGATGCTCTATCCGTTGAGCCACGGGCGCGTGGCGGAGACGACAGGATTTGAACCTGCGGCCCTCCGCAAAGAGGGCAACTCCTTAGCAGGGAGCCCCATTCGGCCGCTCTGGCACGTCTCCAGACCTTCGCCCATAGTACACACACCTCGAACGGGGAACAAAACGAAGGCCCCTCACCAACCGGTAAGGGGCCTTCACTTGCGGAGACGAGGGGATTTGAACCCCTGGAGGTGTGACCCTCGCTGGTTTTCAAGACCAGTGCATTCGGCCGCTCTGCCACGTCTCCAATGCTGCGTGATTCTACAGCACCGCCTTGCCGAACGCGAAAATTCAGTACGCTGGCGCGGTATGAGCACACAGAACACACACAACGCGAACACTATGCAGGCCATCGTCCAGACTGATACCTCGGACCCGCAAGCCCTCGAGCTGACTACCGTTCCCCTCCCGGAGCTGAAGGAGGGTGAGGTGCTGGTGAAAGTGCACGCCGCGGGTGTGAATCGCGGGGACCTGATGCAGGCGAAGGGGATGTACCCGCCGCCGAAGGGTGAGTCGGAAATTATGGGGTTGGAATGCGCGGGCGCCATCGCCGATCCGGGCACGACCGGCCGCCAGCCGGGCGAGGAAGTCGGCTGCCTGCTGGCGGGCGGCGGCTACGCCGAGTACGTGGCGGTGCCGGAGGGCCAGCTCACGCCGAAGCCGACCAACCTCACTCTCACGGAGACCGCCGGCGTTGTGGAGGCGGCCGCCACGGTGTGGTCGAACCTGGGGATGGTCGCCGGGTTGCAGTCCGGGAACAAGGTGCTCATCCACGGCGGGGCGGGCGGCATCGGCTCCTTCGCCATCCAGCTGTGCAAAGCCATGGGCTGCGAAGTCGCCGTGACCGCGGGGAGCGCCGAGAAGCTCGAGTACTGCAGGCAGCTCGGCGCGGACAGGCTCATCAATTACAAGGAGCAGCGCTTCGAGGAGGAGCTCGCAGGCTGGGCGGACATCATCCTGGACGTCATCGGCGGCTCCTATCTGGAGGCCAACATCAAGTCGCTTGCGGTGGACGGCAGGCTCGTCGTCATTGGGCTACAAGGCGGGCCGAAGGGCACGCTGAGCCTGGGCCGTATGCTCACGCGCCGCCAATCCGTCCACGCGACCACGCTGCGCGCCCGCCCGCGCCCCATGAAGGCAGCGATCGTTGCAAGCACGGTGGAGCACGTGTGGCCACTCATTGAAGCAGGCCACATCACACCGACCATCTCCCGGACCTTCCCCCTTATCGACGCCCGCTGCGCCCACTCCTACCTCAACTCCGGCGAGCACACCGGCAAGGTAGTCCTGGAGGTCGAAACCGCTTAGGCCAGGGAGGCCACGGTGCGGATCAGCTGCTCGATGTCCACTTCCGTATTGAAGGGACCCAGCCCGACGGCGACCGCGCCGCCCATCTCGGCCACGCCCATGTCCTGCAGTAGCGGTGTGGTCGGAGCGGGCGTCGATACGATGCCGTTGGCGAACAGCCGCTGGTGCACCGTCTCTGCCGGCACGCCGTGCACACCGAAGACCAGGCGCGGGGTGTGCTCCATGCGCGAGCCCTCAGCGGCCTCGCCGGACACACCCACGATGTGCACCGACGGCAACGTGCCCAGGAAGGTGTGCAGGTCGTCGCGCAGGCCGCGCATGTAGCGCTGCGTCAGCCCCATCGAGAACTCCAGCCGGTTGCGGCGCGTCTTGCGGCGCCCCGGCTCCTCCACCAGGCGCGCGTAGTGGTCGACGATGGCGGACACCCCGCCGGCGAGGCCCGTCGATACGTCGAGCTGCAACGCCGACATATCCAGCCTTCCGAACATCGCCTCATCTCGGAACACCAGCGCCGCCACCTGCGGCCCGCCGAGCTCCGCGACGTCAATGCCCAAAATATCCGCGCCGAAGCTATCGAAGTCCATCAGGTAATACGGCGCGTACGCCGAGACGTCCGCGAGCACCCACGCGCGGGAACGATCCCGCACCGTATCCGCAATATCTGCCACGCGGACCACAGACCCCAGCACCTCATGCGCAGCAGGGACCGCCACCAGGCGCGTCGAACCGTCCACCAGCTCGCCGAACTGCCAGGCAGGCACATCGCCAGTCGCTAGATCCGTCTGCGCCCAACGCAGCTGCGCATCCTCCGCGCAGCGCGCCAACGCGTCCGTCAACACCGGGCGGTCCGCATTACACACCACCACCGACGACCGGTGCCGAAACAGCGGGCGCATCGCCAACACTAACGCCGAATACAACACCGGAAGCGACGGCCCCAACACCACACGCTCAGGCGAAACGTTGCACAGGTCGGCGATGGCGGAGCGGGCGTCGAAAAGAAAACTTTGCCCCTCGGGCACACCGACAGTCGGGCGAGCATGCGAGCCGACCCGCGGCTCCGGGCGCGCAACCGCCGTCGACATACGGAACGAACGCGCCACCGCCGCCGACACCCGCTCCGGAATCTGCGGGCAGTCGTGCGCATTCATGTAGGTCCAGCCGTCAGAAAGGGAGGTGTACAGCCCACGCACACTAGCAACGTCATACGACTGCAACGACACCACGACCTCCTCCAGGCAACACTTCCAATCATTATGCACGCCCGAACACCGCAGCGCACCCCACCCGCAGCATGCTGCCAAAACACCGCTCAACGCACACGCAAGCTAGGGTATGAACCGTGCACAATACAAACCAGCTCCGAAACGACGTCGCAAGGATGACCTCCGAGCCACACCACGACGACGCTCCGAAATCACAGTCGAAAACGCTGAAGCTGGCATTCCGCGACCTCATCCGCGGATGGGGCCAACACGAACTCTGGCTCCAACTAGGCTGGCAAGACATCAAACAGCGCTACCGGCGCTCCACCCTCGGCCCGCTCTGGATCACCATCGCCACCGGCGTGATGGCGCTCGCCCTCGGCCTCCTCTACTCCATGCTGTTCCAAATCAGCGTGCGCGAATTCCTCCCGCACGTCACCGTCGGCTTCATCATCTGGGGATTCATCTCCGGCTGCATCAAGGACGGCGCGGAGGTCTTCATCGAAAACGAAGGTCTGATCAAACAGCTGCCGTCGGCGCTGTCGGTCCACGTATACCGACTCGTGTGGCGCCAACTCCTCTTCCTGGCGCACAACCTGGTCATCTGGGTGATCCTGGTCATCGCCTTCCGCATTGACCTCGGCTGGCAAGTCCTGCTCGCCATCCCGGCGATGGCGCTCCTCGTGGTCAACGGAGTGTGGGTGACCATGCTCTTCGGCATCATCGCCACCCGATTCCGCGACGTCGCCCCGCTTCTGGAAGCGCTCGTGCAGCTGCTGTTCTACGTCACCCCGATCGTCTGGACCACCCACACGCTCAAGGTGCAAGGCGGCGACGTCGCTAAGCGAGCCATGCTCGCCGAAATCAACCCCCTCTACCACTACCTCGAGATCGTGCGCGCCCCCATGATCGGCCAAGAACTCGCCGGCTACCACTGGATCATCGTCGGCGTCTGCACCATCATCGGCCTGCTGCTCGCCCTACTCGCCATGCGCCAGATGCGCTTCCGCGTGCCGTACTGGGTCTAAGGAGAAGGAGTCACACATGGTTTCCATCGACACCTACAACGCCTGCGTCGACTTCCCAATTTTCGACGCCAAATCCCGCTCACTCAAAAAGGCAGTCATGTCCTCCGCCGGTGGCAAAATCGGCAAGAATGCCTCCAACACCGTGGTCGTCGAAGCACTCAAGGACATCAACCTCCACCTGCGCGAAGGCGACCGCGTGGGCCTGGTCGGCCACAACGGCGCCGGCAAATCCACGTTGCTACGCTTGCTCTCCGGCATCTACGAACCAACCCGCGGCGTCGCCGACGTCCGCGGCCGCGTCGCCCCCGTCTTCGACCTCGGCGTCGGCATGGACCCTGAGATTTCCGGCTACGAAAACATCATCATCCGCGGCCTCTTCCTCGGCCAGACCCGCAAACAGATGAAAGCCAAGATGGACGAAATCGCCGAATTCTCCGAACTCGGCGACTACCTCTCCATGCCACTACGCACCTACTCCACCGGCATGCGCGTTCGCCTAGCCCTGGGCGTGGTCACCTCCATCGAACCGGAAATCCTGCTTCTTGACGAAGGCATCGGCGCCGTCGACTCCGCCTTCATGGCCAAAGCCCGCGTCCGGTTGGCCGAACTCGTCGAGCGCTCCGGCATCCTCGTCTTCGCCTCCCACTCCAACGACTTCCTGGCACAGTTGTGCAACACCGCCCTGTGGGTGGACAAAGGCGAAATCAGGAAAGCCGGCCTGGTCTCCGAGGTCGTGGGCGCCTACGAAGGGCCCGAAGCCGGCCAGTACGTCGACGACCTGGTCACACGGTTCCAGGCGGAGTAGGCGCCGGGCTGGTTCGGCCCGGTTTCGGTCGGTTTTCGCTGGCCAGAGCTCCTCTGAAACCCAAATGGGAGTAACAGGATTGTAGTAATCCCCTTTTCGCAATCATTTTCGAGGATTACTACAATCCACCTACTACACTTTGCAGTTTTTGCCGGTTTTCGAACGACTGTTTGTCAGCCTGTCCTCCCGTTTCCCCCTCCAAGGTTAGAAGCGTGCGATGCAGGTCGCGCATTTTCATCCAGCCCGGCCGATTTCTGGCGACCAGCGTCGCACTCCTTGTACACCTCGACCGGAACCAAAACCGCGCAAAACCCCCGCGAACCCCCACCCCGCCCCGCCGATGGTGCACAATATGAGGCATGACTGGAACTGGAACGGCACACCTGAAAAGTAGTGGTTCGACGGCGGCGGTGATCGTGACGCATAAGCGTGTCGAGATGCTGCGACATTCCCTGGAGCAGGTGGTGAACCAGACGCACCCGGTGCAGTGGGTGATCGTGGTGGATAACGGCGCTGAGCAGGCTGTTCAGGAACTGCTGCAGGAGTTGGCTGGGGATCGAGCGGTGTATTTGCCGTCGAAGACGAATCTGGGCGGTGCTGGCGGGTTCGCGTATGGCTTCTTGACGGCGCTGGCGTTGGGTGCGGACGCGATTTGGTGTGCGGACGATGATGGTCGCCCGGCGGATCATGGCGTGTTGGAGGAGCTGTACCGCGTGGCGGAAAAGCACCGGCTGCATGAGGTGAGTCCGGTGGTGGCGAATATTGGGGACCCGGCGAAGTTGGCGTTTCCGTTGCGTCAGGGTCTGGAGTGGAAGCGGACGACGGCTGAGTTGGAGGGCTCGTTTTTGCCAGATTATGCGTCCTTGTTTAATGGGGCGTTGATTTCGGCGGCGGCGATGGAGCGGATTGGGGTGCCGGATTATCGCCTGTTTATTCGGGGTGATGAGGTGGAGTATCACCGGCGTTTGTCGCAGTCGGGGCTGCGGTATGGCACGGCGTTGACCACGAAGTATTTGCACCCGGATGGGTCGGGTGAGTTCCACCCGATTATGGGTGGTCGGGCGCATGCGCAGTGGCCGGATAATGAGTCGAAGCGGTATTTCACGTACCGGAATCGTGGATACATCATTAATCAGCAGGGGATGAAGAAGATGAAGCTGCAGGAGGTGGTGCGCTTCGGGTGGTTCTTCCTGGTGGAGAAGAAGGATCCGAAGGGTTTCCTGCAGTGGTTACGTCTGCTGCGAATGGGAGCGCGGGAGGACTTTAGGCGTCCTTAAAGATGACCTTGCTTTGGAGGACGAAGTTGGTGACGGTGGCGACGCCTTGGGCGATGACGAAGCTGATGCCGTCTTTCCAGGGGTTGTGGAGTCCGAGCGCGATGAGTGGCGGTTCGGTCCACTTGTAGAGCAGGACTTGGACGGCGAAGGTGCAGGCGTAGAGCACGAAGACGGCGCCGGCTTTCTTCGCACTGACTTCGGATTTGAAGGCGTAGCGCGAGTTGAGCACGTAGGCGGTGGCGGTGCCGAAGACCCAGCCGATCATTTTCGCGAAGTCTCGTTGGAGGTCAACAGCTTCGGTGAGGGTGTAGGTGATGCCGAAGTCGATGACGGCGCAGCCGATGCCGATGATGAGGAATGGCAGCACCTGCTGCTTCATTGCGCTCACAGTTGTTTCGCCCCGAGGTATGCGAGGGCTGCGACGGTGCCGATCGCCACGTTGGGCTTTGCGACGCCCCTTCGGCCCAGCCAGCCTGCCAGTTTCTTTTGCGCCTGCACTCCGGCGGCGAAGGCGCCGACGGCGGCCACGGCGATGCCGCCGATGGTGAACCAGGTGGTGGCGATGGATTCGGCTTCGCCCTGTTCGGATTCGAGGACGGCGGTGAGGTCGTTGCGGGGGTCCTCGTCGAAGGCGTTGAAGGCGGCGATGGTCGCGAGGTTGGCGGCGCCGAGGAGGGTCCAGGCCAGCGCTTTGCGCGTGGTGAAGTCGGGGACGGAGGCGGCGGCGAGGATGTAGGCGGCTTGGATGCACTGGCCGCCGAAGGTGTCGTCGAGGGCGTTGTAGTCGATGGTGGGCTCGTCGACAAGTGATTGAATCGTGTCAGTCATGGTGTCCAATGCTACTAGTAGGGTGAAAAGCATGACTAAGCATGAGGAGATTCATGAGGCGGCGCAGCGCGTCGAGGTGCCGCTGTCCGATTACATGGTGAGGCTGTTCGCGGAGGAGCTGCCGTTTGTGGATTCGATGTCGCGTGGGCGCATCTATGAGCTACTGCGGGAGCATAAGGCTGCGGGGAAGCCGGAAATTACGTCGCAGGAGGAGCTTCCTGCAGAAATCAGGGAGCTTATGGACCTTTAGTTTGATGTTTTTATAGGTTTTTCGACTTACATCATTTAGACTCGAACCGAATGTCTTCGCACTTCGGCGAAGCAACGACGACAAGAAGAAGCGAAAGAGATGGAACTACACACCAATCTTAAGTCACTCTACGGCTGGGGCCGCACGGCTCCGTCGACTGCGCATGTGCTGTCCACGCCTGACGTGGAGGTCATCAAGCAAGCCGTCGCACAGGTCGCGCAGGATAACGAGAGCCTGCCTGAGCACGCTCGCCGCGGCGTCATCGCCCGTGGTCTGGGCCGCTCCTACGGCGACCCGGCACAGAACGGTGGCGGCCTGGTCATCGACATCAACGAGCTGAACAAGATCCACTCGATTGATCCGGAGACCGGCATCGTCGACGTGGACTCGGGCGTCAACCTGGACCAGCTGATGAAGGCGGCCCTGCCGTACGGCCTGTGGGTTCCGGTCCTGCCGGGCACCCGCCAGGTCACCATCGGTGGCGCGATCGGTCCGGACATCCACGGTAAGAACCACCATTCCGCTGGTTCCTTCGGCGACCACGTGGTCTCCATGGAGCTGCTGGTGGCGGACGGCCGCGTCCTGCACCTCGAGCCGGAAGGCAGCGCGGACGACCCGGACGGCACGCTGTTCTGGGCGACGGTCGGCGGCATGGGCCTGACCGGCATCATCCTGCGCGCACGCATCCAGATGACGAAGACAGAGACCGCGTACTTCCTGTCTGACACGGATCGCACCAGCACGCTGGATGAGACGATCGCGCTGCACTCGGACGGCTCCGAGGTCAACTACACCTACTCCTCCGCGTGGTTCGACGCCATCTCAGCGCCACCGAAGACGGGCCGCTCCACCATCTCCCGCGGCTCGCTGGCGACGCTGGCGCAGCTGGAGGAGTACGCGCCGAAGCTGGCGAAGGATCCGCTGCGTTTCAAGGCGCCTCAGCTGATGACGGTGCCGGACATCTTCCCGTCATGGACCATGAACAAGCTGACGCTGTCCGCCATCGGCGAGGCCTATTACATGATGGGCGCCCCGAGCAAGAACGACATCAAGAACCTGACGCAGTTCTACCAGCCGCTCGACCTGATTGGTGAGTGGAACCGCGGCTACGGCAGCGCGGGCTTCCTGCAGTACCAGTTCGTGGTGCCGACGACCGCTGTGGAGCCGTTCAAGGACATCATCTACCAGATCCAGTCCTCCGGCCACTACACGGCGCTGAACGTGTTCAAGCTGTTCGGCGAGGGCAACCGCGCGCCGCTGTCCTACCCGATGAAGGGCTGGAACGTCTGCGTGGACTTCCCGATCCGCCCGGGCCTCAACGAGTTCCTGGACCGCCTGGATGACCAGGTGATGGAGTTCGGCGGCCGTCTCTACCTGGCGAAGGAGTCCCGTACGTCGGCGGAGAAGTTCCACAAGATGTACCCAGGTCTGGAGGGCTGGCTGAAGACCCGCCGCGAGATCGACCCGACCGGCGTCTTCGCTTCCGACATGTCCCGCCGCCTCGAGCTGAACTAGCTGAATGAACTGAAGGAGATTTTTCACATGTTGAATGCAGTAGGCCAAGCGCAAAACATTCTGCTCGTGGGTGGCACCTCGGACATCGGCCTCGCCATTGTGCGCGAGTTCGTCACCCGCGGCGGCAACCCGAATGTCACGCTTGCAGCTCGCAAGAACTCCCCGCGTATCGACGCCGCCGTTGCTGAGGTCACCAACGCAGGTGCAGGCTCCGTTGAGGTCCTGGACTTCGACGCGACCGATTTCGCGTCCCACCCGGACGTGATCAAGCAGGCGTTCTCCGGTGGCGATGTTGACGTCGCCGTGGTTGCCTTCGGCACCCTGGGTGACCAGGAGCAGCTGTGGCAGGACCAGGCGGCAGCCGTGGAGTCGGCGCAGGTGAACTACACCGCGTTCGTGTCCGTCGGCGTGCTGTTGGGCCAGGAGATGAAGCGCCAGGGCCACGGCACCATCATCGCGATGAGCTCCGTTGCGGGCCAGCGCGTGCGTCGCTCCAACTTTGTGTACGGCGCGTCGAAGTCTGGCATGGATGCCTTCTACCTCCAGTTGGGTGAGGCGCTTCGTGACTCCGGCGTGAAGGTGACTGTGGTCCGCCCGGGCCAGGTGCGTACCAAGATGACGGATGGGCTGGAGGAGGCTCCGCTGACCGTCGATAAGGAAGAGGTGGCGCAGACTGCCGTTGAGGCTGCGTTGAAGGGCGAGCCAAGCGTGTTTGTGCACAAGCTGTTCGGCCCGATTTCCTTGGTGCTGCAGCACATCCCGGCAGGGATTATGCGCAAGCTCAACTTCTAATTCCCGGCGGGGAACGTGGTGGATGCGCTGCG
>NZ_JBSZCG010000021.1:0-362 GCF_054166365.1 Corynebacterium sp. UMB8791
GCTTCGTCCCTAGCGAAAGGAGTTTACAACCCGAAGGCCTTCATCCCCCACGCGGCGTCGCTGCATCAGGCTTGCGCCCATTGTGCAATATTCCCCACTGCTGCCTCCCGTAGGAGTCTGGGCCGTATCTCAGTCCCAATGTGGCCGTACACCCTCTCAGGCCGGCTACCCGTCGACGCCTTGGTAGGCCATTACCCCACCAACAAGCTGATAGGCCGCGAGCTCATCCCATACCGCAAAAGCTTTCCACAACAATATCCAAAAAGTTGTCCTATCCGGTATTAGACCCAGTTTCCCAAGCTTATCCCGAAGTACAGGGCAGATCACCCACGTGTTACTCACCCGTTCGCCACTCGAGTACC
>NZ_JBSZCG010000022.1:0-362 GCF_054166365.1 Corynebacterium sp. UMB8791
GAATTTCTGTTTTTGAGATAAAACTTAGCTGCCCAAAAACATCATCTTCTAAAATAGGAACTTGATACGTTTGACAGACTTTCACGAGCTGTTCTCTTTTTCTTAAAGGCATCACTGTCCCAGTCGGATTTTGAAAGGAAGGATTAACCATAACCATTTTGATGCGATGTTGTCGGATTGTTTGTTCTAGCGCTTCAAGATCAATCCCTTCCTCTGTCATGGGCACACCAAATAAGCGCACACCAGCAGCTTGGAAAATTGGTAAGGCATAGAAGAAAGATGGATCTTCTACGGCAACACTATCTCCTTGTCTCAATAAAACTTGCAAAACTAAAAAAAGTGCTTGTTGTGCACCTGAAGTG
>NZ_JBSZCG010000023.1:0-357 GCF_054166365.1 Corynebacterium sp. UMB8791
GTTTTTCGCGCCTTCCATGCCCTGACGGGCATTTAAAACCCGTTTCGTGCGCCTGAGAGCTTCTGAGAGCGTTTGAAGAGCTATCTGGCGACTCATCCCCGAAAGAACAACAGCGGAATCACCGATAACATGCGAGAGGTGGCACCGCTCGCCGCAGCCCCAGCGACCGAACGTTAGTGAGCGAGTGGGCGAGGAAGCGGAAGAGAACCGGAAACCACATTGAGCACGTACGCACTGATGCGGGGCGTTTTAGCGGTGAACGGACTGCAAAAACATGATCGAGCTGTTGAACGTGGAGAGCGCGAAATCGGGCAAAATCACGGCTGACGAGGCTTGCAGAAGAGTAAGCCAGTATAC
>NZ_JBSZCG010000024.1:0-357 GCF_054166365.1 Corynebacterium sp. UMB8791
TTGCGACTGGAAGACGGCGACCTACTTATCAAGAATGACCGCGGCGAGATTGTTTCCGACGACTGGGACCAAGCAACTGTCATTGAGTTTGCCAAGGACGGTATTCATACCACCGCCAAGGTCACTTGGGAGACCGGAGGAGTCGCGCCGGGCAAGTATGACATCATCGTGCGTGGTAGCGCGTTGGGTGCCGGTGATTCGCTGAACCCATTCGAGGGAGTCGCCGCGGTGGAGCTCGTGTAAGAACGTCCAATTAAATACGTCCATGCGCACAATGTGACTTATACTTCGGCCTTTAAAATCTCGTCAGGGCAGAAGGCCGTTGCCCAATTCGTCGCGGCAAATCCGAATAACGAC
>NZ_JBSZCG010000025.1:0-356 GCF_054166365.1 Corynebacterium sp. UMB8791
GCTGATAACAACGCTTGTTGTTGCTTGATTCATCGTAATTTCAATTGAATCAGGCTCTGTTGCCCAATAAATTGGCTCAGTGAACAAACAACTATCTGAGAAGTTGTACACAGTCGGATGTATTAATCTCTTAAACGGACTGGAACAGGTAATGGTAAAGGTACTTACTACATTAAGCTTACCTGCGTCTGGCGTGTCACTAGCTGATACAGTGCCCTTATATTCAAACAGTGGGTCATCGTAGAAGTAGAAATTGAATTCTTTATTCTTAAGCAAATAATTCAATCGTTCAAACTTAGCTCTAAACTCAATCTCATCTTTACTTAAGAGCTGATACTTCACGACAATCTCACGGC
>NZ_JBSZCG010000026.1:0-356 GCF_054166365.1 Corynebacterium sp. UMB8791
GGTAAAATCATAGGACGACGTTCTGTTCTAGAATATAGAAAATCTTGTAAGGTTTCAATAATATTCTTTTTTAACTCACGCTCATCAGATTTAGTTTCTTTAGCCATTTCTACTCTTAGTAGGTGATATATATGCTTTTGTGCAGCGGTAATTAAGTCAGTTGATTCACGCATATAAACAAAGCCACGACTTAAAATGTCAGGACCTGCAAGAACTCGTTGATGCTGATAATCAATCGTAGCGACCACTACCACTAAGCCTTCTTCTGCAAGTATTTTACGGTCATGAACTACTATGTCACCAACTTCAGATGTGCTAGAGGTATCAACAAAAACATCTGGTATTTGTATTTTTCC
>NZ_JBSZCG010000027.1:0-355 GCF_054166365.1 Corynebacterium sp. UMB8791
CGGTAATAGTCACCTAGTTGTGAAGCTAGCTCATGTCGAAACGTGTCTACCAAACCGAATATTTTTGAATACGGCATACTGGTTGGTCCTAGCAGGGCAATTGTTCCTTTGCCATGTCCTGATACTTCATACGTAGCAGTGATCATGCTCATATCTTCTAAGAGATTGTTGCCAATTTCTGAGCCGATACGAAAAACAATTGGATTTTCTGTTGTTGCAGAACCATTTAATAAATGCGTCAGCTCATCAGAATTTTGCATAAAGGAATAGACAGATTTCAATTGTTCAATATCTTGTTTGATGC
The DNA here is from genome assembly GCF_054166365.1 of Corynebacterium sp. UMB8791. NCBI lineage: Bacteria > Bacillati > Actinomycetota > Actinomycetes > Mycobacteriales > Corynebacteriaceae > Corynebacterium > Corynebacterium sp. UMB8791. The sequence continues at coordinate 305 of NZ_JBSZCG010000027.1, forward strand.
CAAAATCTAACAAATTCATGCGACCACCGACAAAGACTTTTTCTTCAAAGG
>NZ_JBSZCG010000028.1:0-351 GCF_054166365.1 Corynebacterium sp. UMB8791
GGTTAGGGACTCGCCCATGCACCCATTTGGCTCCATCTGGTGGCGAGATAATCTCCGGTGGTTTTGGCTCGTCCTTTTTCTCTCCATACACATCGAGGGTGACCTTCAAATTCTTGTTCTGCGAAAGATTATTAGTGAAGGTGAAAACCGCATCCTTCGGCACAACGGCAGAGCCAACCGGCTTACCATCCTTTACCGGCACGACCTCCATAGTGATGAAGCCATTGCCAAGGGTATTAATGCTAATGAGTTGGCTAAAGCTGTATCAGAAAATATAGGTGGTAAAGCTGGTGGTAAAGGTAACATTGTTCAAGGTATGGGTGATAAACCACAAGGTATTAACACCTGTCT
>NZ_JBSZCG010000029.1:0-350 GCF_054166365.1 Corynebacterium sp. UMB8791
GAGTTTTCCAAATTTGCTGACATATTGATTGCAGCACTTTCATACCATCATCTTTTAGAATTTGAAATAGTTCAGCTGGAATTTCATCACCTCCACTAGCTTTGTTTGTAGTGATACTTCCTAAGGCCCACTTGACTTCACATTCCAGGATGTCTGGCTCTAAGTGACTTATCACACCATCGTGATTATCTGTGTCATATAGATCTTTTTTGTATAATTCTTCTGTGTATTCTTGCCACCTCTTCTTAACATCTTCTGCTTCTGTTAGGTCCTTGCCAGTTGTGTCGTGCCTGACATCACTGTCATGACAGAGATTATGTCCTTGGTCTCTGTTGCAAGAAGGTGGATGC
>NZ_JBSZCG010000030.1:0-349 GCF_054166365.1 Corynebacterium sp. UMB8791
GCTCCACCAAGCGCTTGGCGCGCTCGATAGCCAGCTCTGCTACCGAGGTGTGCTCTGACGGAGGGCGGTCGAAGGTGGAGGCAATGACCTCACCGTTGACGCTGCGCTGCATGTCCGTGACCTCTTCGGGGCGCTCGTCCACGAGGACCACCATGAGGTAACACTCCGGGTTATTCGTGGCGATGGCGTTGGCGATGTTCTGCAGGATCGTCGTCTTACCGGCCTTCGGCGGGGAGACGATGAGCGCGCGCTGGCCCTTACCAATCGGCATAATCAGGTCGATGACGCGGGTGGTGAGGATCGTCGGGTCCGTCTCCAAGCGCAGGCGCTGGTTCGGGTACAGCGGTGT